>JABWAN010000613.1 GCA_013361015.1 Candidatus Zhuqueibacterota bacterium
CCTCTGCTCAAGAAAATCTTTCTTTTTTTCGGCAGCCCAAAGCTCTAATTCAAGATCCTTGGATGAGTAAACGAAAATATGAATCCTGCTTTTTTGAATGCGGCATTGCAATTTATTTACAACCGAAAAATGGCTCCGATCCAACCCATCCGCCAAACGTAACAAAGAAGCCAATTTAGCTGCAATCCCTTGATCCCCCTGGCTTAAACGATCCCAGTTTTCGTGTTTTTCTTTGGGCAAAGAACTTGAATGGTATCGGGCCACATTGGCAATCATTTCAATCTCTCGCGCCTCAAATCCATTCAGAACAGCATTTTTAATCAAATAATAGGTATGTTTGTGATGCTTTTTATAACTAATATGATACCCAATATCATGCAAAAGAGCTGCATAGTGCAAAATCTCGCGCTCCCACGGACCCAATCCGTGTAAAAAATAAGTTTGATCAAAAAGTTGCAAAGCCAGTTTATCAACCTGTGTTGCATGGGATTCACGATAATCACACTTTTTGGCCAACTGAAGAATGCTGCGCAACCGCAGATCTGTCACCAAACTTTCCATCTCAAGCTTGGATCTGTTTTTAGCCAAATAATCATAAACCAATCCTTCTCTTAAAGCATTTTCACACAGAACCACAGAATCAGAACCCCATTTTTTAAGAATACCCGTAAAAACCGCACTCCCAGCCACAATAATCTCGTTTCGCTGGGGATCCATGCCGCGCATTTTGAGCCGATCTTTGGGATTCTTTTGAGCCAACTCTTTATGGATCTTAAAAAAATCAGAAGCTTTAAGCTTATAGTTATTTAAAGTGCCCAAGGGGCCTTGATTGTTCTGGGCTTGAATCATCAGGGCCAAGTTTAAAATCGTCCCTGAAGTACCAATAACTGTTTTGGGTTTACATGCCTTGTTTCGCTTGTAAAAAAAATCGAGAATCGCCTCGATATCGTCGCGCACTTGCGTCGCGCTTTCGTTCGCGGAAACATCGTTCGTGCCGATTTCGAGCAGAATCACGTCCGCCGGGTTGGCGGAGAGATAGTTGGTCACCTGCAAATCATCCGCCTTGATGCCGGCGTGACCTTCGTGATCCTTATCGGGTAAAACGTTGCCATACTGCAAACCGCCGACGAAATCAAACGGTACGTTTGCATTGGTGAGCAAATTATACAGCGGCAAACGATAACCGGAGCCGTCGGTGGAGCCGACGCCTTCGGTGATGGAATTGCCCAAAGGCATGATACGAGTTTGTGCGAAGACGCCGGCCGCGCTCATGAACGCGGTCAATAAGCCGAGCATGAGCATGCGGTTGCGAAACGCGCGCGTCCTGCTCACCGGCTTTGTCCTCAAGCCGCGAAATCCGTTTACGAAAGTACCCACGATATGACTCCCGGTTGATCAACAACGTGTGAATTAGACTTCAAAATAAAGTCCAACTTCTTCGAATGATTGGCATGACAAATGACGTAGGCATTTTACGCAAAGGCAGTGCCATGCTGTAGTGGTGTGACAGGGGCGAAATAACGAGTAAATTATCAGAGCTTTAGAGCCGCGCGCCTGCGCCCTTATTACAGCTTTGATTTGTTTTATAGAAGGAACACTGTTTCAGGATTGTACAGGGCGGGAACGGAAACGTCGGTGGCAACGAAGTTTGGCTCTGGAAGGGAGTGACGCTCTAATAAATGCTAAAAAGGCTCTATGCTGTTCAGCATAGACACGTGCACAATACGCTAACGAGGTTCAACAACAAAGCCGAAGGTCGCGCTCAACGCGCACCATCGGGAAAAGGGCGTGAGCCTCTAAGAAACTCTGAAAGTCCCCTTCTCTTTTTAAGAGAAGGGGATTTAGGGGATGAGTTCGGATTTGATCGTGAATCTTCACGGGCGTTGAGCTTTCGGCAAAAGTTGAACGCCTGAAGGCGTCACTACAAACGGACTCGTTGTTCTCACTTCGCTCGCTTGCGCTTCGTCCCTCGCGCTCGCTCACTTCGCTCAAACAACTCGTCTGCTCATAGGTAAAGCCGGAAGGAGCTGCCAACTGACTACGGGACGAAGACAACGCGGAAACCGGCGATGAAGTCGCGGAAGTCCGGGTAGCCGTAGCTGCGATGCGCGGAGCGGCAAGACTGCGCACCGCCGCTCCAATAGCCGCCGCGCAACACACGGTCCGAACCTGTTTCCGGGCCAGTAGGATTTTCCACCGTTCCATGTCGCCTGCACTCATCATAGTAATTTTCGCCATACCAATCAAGACACCACTCATACACGTTGCCGTGCATATCACATAGCCCCCACGCATTGGGCGGATAACTGCCTACCGGCGTGGTTCTCTGCAGATACTTGCCTTTCGAATAGCCTTTGTAAGGATAGCTTCCATCGTAATTCGCCTGCTCGGTGGTCAGGTTCACGCCGGTATTGAACGGCGTGGTGGTGCCAGCGCGGCAGGCGTATTCCCACTCGGCTTCCGTTGGTAGTCTGCCTGCGGCCCACTTGCAAAAAATGTAAGCGTCGTACCAACTCACATTGATCACCGGCTGGTTTTCATCTTCAAAAAATTCTCTAGCCTCTTCCATATTTCGCTCTTTATGATCGGGATCAAAACGCTGGTACTGCCGCACGGTCACGGCATAGCGTCCCATTCGGAACATCGGAATTTTAACCGAATGAATGGGTTTCTCGTCATCAAATTCGTCGCCCCCCATTTCGAATGCTCCGTCTTTGATTTCTTCCGGCTGCCAGAATTTGTCCTGTTCGAACGTCTGCTTGTGGGTTTCGTATTGCCGCTCAATGGGCCAGTGCTCGAACATGCGCCGGCTGAGTCCTTTGGCCTCGTCAGTTGCGATTGTGAGCAGCAGTTCGTCGCAGCAATATAAAACTTCGCTGTCGGTTTCACCGGTCAGGAAAATGCCGGCAATGAAATCCAGCACCTCCCGTTCTTCTCTCAAACTTTCTTTGATGCCGCGCACGATTTTAACCCGCTCGTCCCGGTCGATGCGCTCCGTCCACAGCTTCTTAATGGCGTCATGGTTGACTTTCTTGGGGTGCGCATCGAGATAACAGCGCGCGCCGAGCGTGGGATCGGTCTCAAACAACAGTTCCAGCACCGGGGTCGGCTGCTCCAACAGCCCGACGGTGAGACGGTTGACTTCAGTCCACAGCGGGTCGGTGGTCCACTGCAGCGGGTTGATTTCAGCCGCGTGTTGTTTGAGCAAATCACCCAACTTGGTTGTCGCGCCGGCGCTTTCCCATTGGCGCAGCAGCGGCGCCCACACGCTTTCCAATTTTTTCGCAGCGAAATATTCACGAAAAGTGTTGTGCTGAAACTCATAAATGTGTTCGGCATTGGTTTCGCGCAGAATGGCGCTCCCGCGATGAATTTCGTCAATCAATTTTCCCGGCCGTTCGTCTGCGGCGTCGTTGGAACCGAGCGCTTGCCGAAAGACTTCTCGCAACCTGTTGCGTGGAATCTCCCGCAGGTTCTGTTGCATCATGGCAAAGGCCGCCTCGGTTAAAACGCCGGCTTTCAAATCGGCGTGATCGCTGCCAAAGGCGCTGGGGGAGCGGTCATGTTCCGGTTTGTGTTTTTCATCGAGCAGAGCCTCGGTGCATTTGACATAAAGCTCGACCCGGCGCTCCGGCAATTGATCACTTTGCGACAGCCAAGCAATCAACGACAGCAAAAAGGGATTGCTCGCCAGCGCTTGCAACCGCGGCGTGCTGCAAATCTTGCCTTTCAGCGCCAACGCCGCCGCGCTATTTTCGGCGCTGAACCAGTGATGCAAATACTCGCCAATCGCCGCCTCATCGAGGTCCACGATCTGCAGCACCGCCGGAAAGTCCAGGCTAACATCGTCGCGTTTCCAACTGCCTTCGCGGCAGCTCAACAGGATGATATTGTCCTGCCAATCGGAATTGTTCAAAAACCCCTTGATGCTTTCCTTCACCCGGCGCAGCTCGGCGGCCGCCACTTCATCCAGGCTGTCGAGCAGCACTAAGCATTGGCCGTTTTTTAATAGCGCGTCAAGCTCCGGGGTTATCGCCTTGCAGCCGGGGAAGCGTTTGTGGAGATAATTTTTCAGGCAGCCGAGCAAATCGCCGTCATAATCGCTCAACTCGGTCAACGGCAAATATAGCGGAATCGGGCTCGTTTTTTTCTGCAAGTGAAATTCCTCGCTGCGCGCCAGCCCCAGTCCCAGCCGCGAGACGGTGTAGGCGATAAAACGAAACATCGTGGTTTTGCCCATGCCCGGCGCGCCGAGCACGACAAAACGTTGAAACGCGTTGATCGCCACATTGGGTGGCATGTCGTGCGGGATCATCTCTCCGGGACCGGCTTTGTCCACTTTGCGGTGGTGAAACCGTTCGGCCACGCCGGTCTT
>JABWAN010000614.1 GCA_013361015.1 Candidatus Zhuqueibacterota bacterium
CCTTTTGCTGCTTGGGAAGGAAAAGATTTGCTCGATATGCCCGTGCTGGTGAAAGCCAAAGGCAAGTGCACGACCGATCATATTTCGCCCGCGGGCAAATGGCTGAAGTATCGCGGTCATCTCGACAACATTTCGAACAACCTTTTCAGCGGCGCGATCAACGCGTTCAGCGGCGAGGCGGGCAAAGGCAAAAACGTTTTTACGGGTGAAGTAAAAACTTTCGCCGAAGTCGCGCGTGAGTACAAGGCCATGATGCCACAATCCTCCAGCCTCAATCCTCAATTACAAGGCTGGGTTGCTGTTGGCGATGAAAACTATGGCGAAGGCTCTTCGCGCGAGCATGCGGCAATGGAGCCGCGTTGGCTCGGCGCACGTGCGGTGATCACGCGCAGCTTCGCGCGCATTCATGAAACCAATTTGAAGAAGCAGGGCATCCTCCCGCTCACGTTTGCGAATCCGGCGGATTACGATCTCATTCGCGAGGATGATTTGCTCTCGATCATCGGCCTCACCGCGTTCGCGCCCGGCAAGCCGCTCAAACTCGTGATCAAACATCGCGACGGCGCGCAGCACGAGTGTGCGTTAAACCACTCCTTCAATGAAACCGCCATCGGCTGGTTCAAAGCCGGCAGCGCGTTGAATTTGATTGCGCAAAAATAGCTTGGTTTGATTACGCAACCAACGCGATTGTTCTTCCAGCAATTTTTTCTCGCCCTCGCTTCAGCAGGAAATCGTTCTTCCGTTGAAGCGAAGGCCCTTCACCTGAAAGGCGGGTTCAACCCAGACTGTCATAAAGTAGCAGCTCCGCCTCTGCAACAAAATGTTGTATTTCTCCCCTTCCGCGCTTTGCGCATTGGTTGCTATAATTAACTCGAACCGCCGCAAGGCGTTTTTCAAAATCCATCACTCTGAAGTTGCGTTTCACCGCGCATTCGATTTAGGAGGTTTGCTCTAATGAGTGCCGACATCACATCCGTGTTGAAAGAAAACCGCCTGTTCCATTCGCCCGCGGAATTTGTTAACCGTGCCCACGTCAAAAGCCTGGAGGAATATGAAAGCCAGTATCGCCGCTCCATCGACGATCCCGAAGGCTTTTGGGGCGAGCATGCCCAAGGCTTGCATTGGTTCAAACCGTGGGAGAGAGTTCTGGAATGGCAAGAGCCTTTCGCCAAATGGTTCGTAGGTGCGAAAACCAATCTCTCCTATAATTGCCTGGACCGTCATCTCTCCACGTGGCGCAAAAATAAGGCGGCCATCATTTGGGAAGGCGAGCCCGGCGATTCGCGCGTGCTCACGTATCAAGAGTTGCATCGCGAAGTGTGCAAGTTCGCCAATGTGCTCAAGTCGCTCGGCGTCACGGCGGGTGATCGCGTCATTATCTACATGCCGCAAGTGCCCGAAGCCGCGATTGCCATGCTGGCGTGCGCGCGCATCGGCGCGCCGCACTCGGTCGTATTCGGCGGCTTCAGCGCGGAGGCTTTGAAAGATCGCATCAATGATTGCCAAGCCTCGCTCGTCATCACTGCGGACGGCGGCTATCGTCGCGGCAATGTGATTGAACTGAAGAAAGCAGTCGATGATGCGCTCGCGCATTCTCCCTCGGTGAAAAGCACGGTGGTTGTGCGTCGTGCGAACAATTCAATCAATATGCACACCGGCCGCGATCATTGGTATCATGAATTGATGGCGAACGCTTCCGCGATTTGCCCGGCAGAAGAATTGGACGCCGAGCATCCGCTCTTCATTCTTTACACTTCCGGCACGACCGGCAAACCCAAAGGCATTCTGCACACCACGGGCGGTTACATGGTCGGCACTCACCTCACCTCGCGCATGGTATTTGATCTGAAAGATGAAGACACGTATTGGTGCACCGCAGACATTGGTTGGGTGACGGGACACTCGTACATCGTTTATGGCCCGCTGAGCAACGGCGCCACCTCGCTCATGTATGAAGGCGCGCCGAATTATCCCGAGCCGAATCGTTTATGGTCGATCGTCGAAAAATATCACGTCAACGTGTTCTACACTGCGCCGACCGCGATCCGCGCGTTCATCAAGTGGGGCGAACAATGGCCGAAAAAGCACGATCTCTCTTCGTTGCGTTTGCTCGGTTCCGTGGGCGAGCCGATCAATCCCGAAGCGTGGATGTGGTATCACGAAATTATCGGCGGCAGCCGTTGTCCGATTGTCGATACGTGGTGGCAAACCGAGACCGGCGCGATTATGATTACGCCGTTGCCCGGTGCGATCCCCACTAAACCCGGTTCCGGCACGCGCCCGTTCTTTGGGGTGCTGCCCGAAGTCGTAACGCGCGAAGGCCAACCGGTTGCGGATGGCAGCGGCGGCTATCTCATCATCAAAAAGCCGTGGCCTTCGATGTTGCGCACGATTTATGGCGATCCCGAACGTTTCAAGCAACAGTACTGGAGTCAAGTCCCCGGCGCTTATTTCACCGGCGATGGTGCGCGCCGCGATGACGACGGTTATTATTGGATCATGGGCCGCGTCGATGATGTGATTAATGTTTCCGGGCATCGTCTCGGCACGATGGAAATTGAATCTGCGCTGGTGAGCCATCCGCACGTGGCCGAAGCCGCGGTCGTCGGCCGTCCCGATGATTTGAAAGGGCAGGCCATTTCGGCGTTCGTCACGTTGGAAAGCGGCTGGCAAGCCTCGGAAGGATTGAAGAAGGAACTGCGCGAACACGTCGCAAAAGAAATCGGCGCGTTGGCGCGGCCGGATGATATTCGCTTCACCGAGGCCTTGCCGAAAACGCGCAGCGGCAAAATCATGCGGCGTTTGTTGCGCGATCTCGCTGCCGGCAAACAAACTGTGGGCGATACGACAACGCTGGAAGATTATTCCGTGCTCGCGCGCTTGCAGGAGGAGCAGGAGTAGCGCCTTCTCCTCCTCTTTTGTCATTCAGGAGGAATCCTTTTAAGGACCGGGAAGCATCGCAAGCGTGCAAAAGGATTCCTTCTGCATGACAATTTTGAGAGGAGGCGTTTCTTCGAAAAATAAACCATCATCCCCCCACCCATTACAGGAGAGCTTGCCATGAACACGGTCGGTGATTTGGTACGCGGTCGGGAAGTTTATTCCGTGGAAAGTAGTCAAACCGTTTTCGAAGCAGTACAGTACATGGTTGAAAAGAGTATTGGCGCAGTGGCCGTCATGGAAGGCGAACGTATGGTGGGAATATTTTCTGAACGCGATTTAATGAAACGCGTCGTCATGAAAAAGCTCGATCCTGCCGCGCTCAAGCTCGCGCAAGTAATGACGACCAATCTGGTGATCGCGGCTCCTGGTGAAAGCTACACTGCTTGCTTGGCGAAGATGCAGTCGCACGGTATCCGCCATCTGGCCGTGGTCGAACGCGAACGGCTCGTCGGCATTATTTCCTTGCGCGATTTGATGTCGAAGGACATCAAGGAGAAGTCGGCAGAAATCGAATTGATGAACGCTTATCTCTATTACACGCCTCCAGCAGAAAATTGAATTTGAAATAAAAAGCCGCAGCCTTTTCGAAATATGCGAGGTTGCGGCTTGCGATTTTCTCCTTCACACGAAACTATACCGCTTCCCCTTCTTTACCTACCCCATCTTCTCCGGCATCTTGAATCCCAAATACGTGCCCGCACTGATGCCTTGCAACGCGAGCAACGTGGCGCTGAATTCCGGCATGGCCAAACGATTCCACACCGAAAAGAGAAAAATCACGCCAAGCACGATAGTCCATACGAACATTTGGAGACGGTGAAAGCTCACGCCCGTTTCGTCGGAGAGCACATCGCGCAGAAAGCCGCGCGACTCTTGCGGCCCGACCGCTGCGCTGAGGCTCCCCATTTGTGTAGTCACCACATTGAGCCTCGTTTGCTTCGTTCCCCGCGTTTCCTGCAATTGCGTAATATCAGAAATCGAACGCTGGCCCGCGTTCATTTGGTTATCAAGCACCACAAGGTCGCCGCTGAGCGCGGACCGCTCCGCTTGCAATGCGGTGAATTGACTGCTGGCCTCATCTTTTTTGCCGCTATCGATCAGTGCCGCTCCCAGTGCCGTGCCGGAGCCGATGCCGATCAAAACCAGTGTGCTCGTCGTGATGATGTCGTAAGCGCCGGTGATCTGCCAGAGAAATAAAAACGACGCAATCACCAGAAAAAACCAAAAAGCCATTTGGCAGCGCGAAAGACTGTAGGGTTTGCGTTTGGGCTTGCCATGCATGTCGCTTCCGTGGGGATCGGGGCCGGCGTCGCGCATGATGTCGCTGTGCCGCGCCATTCTTATAAACACCAATAGCAGTATGAACACTCCCATACTGCAAACCCAGAAGCGCACCGCGCGCACGCGAATAAGCTTGAATTTTTCCCCTTT
>JABWAN010000615.1 GCA_013361015.1 Candidatus Zhuqueibacterota bacterium
AAAGCCATCGAGCGGGAAGCCACACAAGTCGGGCCACCACTAGCCGCGCCGCCGCCCGCGATTGCGGAAGCAGAACAAACAAGTTCTGATGCGAGTGAGAAATCGCATGCCGACGAAAAGGCTGTCGCACCGACGCCGGTTGCGCCGCCAATCTCTTCACCGCCGCAAGCAGCAATACCGCCGCCCCGCGCGCCGCAACCACAAGCTGAAACGCAATACACCACACAAGCGAGCACATCTGTGAGCACGCCTTCTTTTGCGGGGGCATACTTGAAAATCACGAGCACACCGCAAATCACGCGCAGTAAATTTTCCATGCGTGGCGAGCCCGCTTCGGCGCAGCGCGAGCAATTCAGTTTGGCGCAAGGCAAGCTCGCTATCGGTCGCGGCAGCGAGAACGATGTTCAACTCGACAGCAACATGGTTTCAAAATTTCACGCGCGCGTTTACGAGCAAGCAGGCCAATTTTATATTGATGACTTGAATTCCGGCAACGGCACGTTTGTGAACGGCAAACACATTCGTGAACGGCACCCGTTGCGGGAAGGCGACGAAATTCGCGTGGGGGATTATGTGATGGAATTTCGAACCTCGTAGAGACGTTCCGGCGGAACGTCTCTACGAAATTTTGGGAAGGGGCGCGCCGAGTTGTTGGAGGATGCGTTCGGCCTGTTCCAACGCGGGTTTGTAGCAATGGGGCGGGCCGTCGCACCAGGCGCGTTCGTAGGCAATGGCCGCGTGGTGTTGCGCGGTTTTGCGGTCGTTCTCTGCCAGCGCAAGGCTGGCGAGAAAGTTGTGAATGTCTGCCTGCTTGAGACGATACTCGCACCGATCTGCAATAACCAACGCCTCTTCTGCATTCCTTTTTGCTTCTTGCTGTTTGCCTTTTGCTTTATACCAGCCCGCCCACGCCAGCAGAATATCCGGCTCCAATTCCACCAAATTGATGCGACGGCAGCGCGTGAGCGCTTCGGTCAAATGGGTTTCCGCCTCGGCCAGCAGCTTGTCTTGCTTTTTGGGAGAAGCAACAGCAAGGCCGGTGAGCGCCGCGCCGAGCAGCCATTCGGATTGCACAAAATCGCGTTCAACCTTTTGGTCTTCTGCCAACTCGCGTGCCTTTTGCGCCGCAGTGAGCGCAGCCGCGTGATCGCCCATGAGCAAAGCCCGCATCGAACGGAATGCCCATATATTGCCTTGTGCTTGAGGATGATCATTTTTGACCTTCAATGCTAAGCCAAATTCGATGTCTGCTTCATCGAATCTACCCTGATAACTTAGAACGCGACCAAGCTGGAACCGACCAGTGCCCTCTGTGCCTCCCTCGCCGATCTCGCGGCACAGGTCAATACTGCGCCGAAGGTTGTGCTCTGCCACCGCGAGCACACCGATTTTGAGTTGTTCATCGGAAAGAAACACAATGCGACTGGCGAGACCCTCTTTGTCTCCACGCTTTTCATCAAGCTTATTTGACATCTCATACAACGGCATGGCACGGAGGGGCTGGCCGGAGCCGCCGTAAGAATCTGCCAGAGTGGCGAGTGTCCAACATTGCGTGCTTTCATCTTTCAAACGCGGCGGCTTGTCTTCACCCTCCGGAAATAGTACATGCAACAATTTAATTATGAGTTGATAAGCTCCGAAACGAAAATAAAGAGATTGAACAAGTCGATCTCCAAAGAGTTCAACTGCTTCATCAAACTTCCCTGCCCGCACGGTGTGATGATACAACTCAATTACCGGCGTCAAGTCTTCGAGGGTTTGAATCTTGTCGTCTTCTGGCATGGGCACGGTGCTAAAGTAGTCGCGCAGTTGCGTGTGTATAGCGGCTTTGTCGGCCAAGCGGTCATAAGCATATTGCCGCACCACCGGGTGCAAGTCGTAGCGGCGCGCCTCGGCATCAGAGAACAGCAAGCCGCGCTCGCGCAATTCTTCCAGCGCTTGTTCGAGCTGTTCTTCATTTTCTATTTTACCGTCCGGACGCTCTTGAAGCGTCTGGATGGTTATGGCGCTCAATGTCTCGTAACTCACCGGGCTGCGAAACGCGGCCAGGCGGCTGAGCAAGTCGCGGGGCTTTGGCGCCAAGGCTTCGTAGGCCACTTGCAAAACGTGGTGCTGGGCTTTGCCTTTCAAATCTTGCAACACCGGGTGGCGCTGGGCGGCTTTTATATCGCGGGGCGAACGTGGGTCGCGCACAATCACACCAGCGAGCAGCCTGAGCGCGAGCGGGTGATAGCCATAAGGCCGGCATGCTGCTTCAATCTCCGCCCGCGTGCCTTTAATGCCCGAGCTCTGAAAGAACGTCACCGCATCTTCGGGCGCGAGCGCGAGCAATTCTTCGGCGCGGCAACCGGCGAGACCTTCCAATTCGCGTGGCAACAAACGGCTGGTGAGCAGCACGCGGCTCTGCATGGGCACAGAAGCAATGCCCTGCAAAAATGCGGCAGCCAAAGGATCGATGCAGCACCGCACATGATCCGGCTGCTGCTCGTCAATCGCATCGCCTTGATACGCGGCATTGAGGCCGGCATACGCGACCAGCTCGCGCTCGAAGCCATCCAACACCAACAACAAGCGTTGTTGCTGCAAAAGAGTGAGCAAGGCTTGCATGCGCTCATTAGGCGAAGGCAAACTCGCGGGGTCGAAACGGCCGGCGCCGGCATAGCGCAACGCTTCATTTACGAAATTGGCAAAGCGCGCGTCGCGATCATAAAACGACCACCACAACACGCCGCTAGGTCGCGTGGCTTCGGGCAATCGGCAGGTGTCCGCAATCTCCGGCGGCTCCTCGGCATAACCGGGCAAAGGCAAACCAAGCACGTCGCGCTGCAGCCACGCCCAAGTGAGCGCGGATTTGCCCATGCCGCCCATGGCCACCAATACGAAGCCGGGCTGCTTGCCGCTCGCCAGCCATTGCGTGAGCATCGCGCGTTCGTTGCAGCGGCCGGTGAAATGCGTTTGCAGCGGATACGGATGCACAAAGTCCGGTTGCGGCGGCAGAGCGCGCAACGCGAGGGGTTGATCGGCATCTGTGGAGACGTTCCGGCGGAACGTCTCTACCTCCCAATTGTGAATGGCCTGCGTCACGCGGCTCGCCAAATCTTCGGGCGAAGTAAAGGTATCGCGAATGTGGCCTTTGCTGGCGCGCTGGCGGAACTCGCGCTGCTTTTTGCGCGGCTCGTCGGCTTCGATGAGATTGGCCGGGAAAGAAAAATCTTCGGGCGCAATAAACATGAGGCGCGGCTTGTTCGCGGCAATGGCCGCTTCGAACTCGCGCTCGGTGTAAGATTGTGCGCTGTGCGGCGGACAACTGCCGTGCAAATGTCCGACGATGCCGATGAAGAGATCGCACTCTTCAACCTTCGCGCGGCAGAAGGCGTCAGCCTCCCAATCGCGCGCGCCAAAATTTTACATGCGCACGCAATGATAGCCGTCGAGGCGTTCGATGGCCTCGATCACCGCGGCGCGGTGCTTAGTGAGATCACGAGAGGTGGAGCTGAGAAAGATTTGTTTGAGAGGCATGAAGGGTTTCCCCGATGGTTCGGTAGAGACGTTCCGCCGGAACGTCTCTACAAAAGAAATTTGCCACTGAATCACACGGATTCTTTCTATGCACTTCAGTGTGATTCAGTGCTAATCTGTTCTTTTTGCACAGCATGAATCGTTTTGAGACTATCGGCCTTTGGAAAATTCCGTGACGATCTTATCTACCTGTTCGGCGCTCATGCCGCTAGTGCCGAATTTTTGTGCGGTGGGTTCGGGTGTAGAGACGTCCCGGCGGGACGTCTCTACAGAATTGGAGGAGGCAACAGTCGGCGTGGCAGCATGGGCTGCGCCTTTGCGCGAGACCTCGGAAGAAAGCGCTTTTTGATAGGGGAAGGCCTCGCGGCTGCGCGACTCGATTGAAACCGAAGGCCGCCACGCACCGGTATCGCGTGACTTCGCGAGGGGCTTGGTTTCCCACGCCACGCGTTTGATGTTCATCAAATGCACCGGGCCGATGTTGTCGCTGGTGATGTTGCCGCCGTATGAGCCGCAGCCCAGCGTCATACTCGGATCGAGATCAGTGGTGTATCCCACCGCGCCGATGGCAGTCGGTGAATTAACAATGATGCGAAACGCGGGCTTCTTCAAACCGAATTGCAGAATAATGTCACGCTCATTGCAATGAATGCCAAGCGTGTGGCCGCGGCCGCCGAAATTGAGCAACTCCATGCAACGGTCGCAGCCTTTTTGCCAGCCGTCTTCGACATACAACGCAAGCACGGGCGAAAGTTTTTCCATTGAGAGTGGATATTGTTTGCCCACGCCCGCGAGCCGTGCCACGAGCACGCGCGTGTCTTCCGGTATTTTAATGCCCGCCGCTTCGGCAATGC
>JABWAN010000616.1 GCA_013361015.1 Candidatus Zhuqueibacterota bacterium
GGCGGCCGGCCTTCGGCGCGCCCGGCGTCGGCTTCACGACCGTGACCACGCGGCGCCCCGCGGGGAGCAGATCCGCCGCCGCCCTCCGCAGATCGGCCTCCGTCGCCCTCTCGTAGCGCGCCACGTCCTTCGGGAAATAGCCGGGATCGCCCGCGAGCTGGTTGTAGCTGTTCAGCGCGTTGGCGCGGCCCGTCACGCGCTCCATCTGGAACACCAGGCCGGACACCGTCCTCGCCCTCGCCCGCTCGATCTCGTCCGCGGACGGCGGGGCCTTGCGGAGCTTGTCGAGCTCCTCGTCCACGATCTTGAGCGCCTGCTCGGGCGACTTGCCCTTGCGCAGGGTGACCATGATCTCGAACATGCTCGCGAGCTGGCTCGACTGCTGCCCCGCCCACACGTCCTGCGCGATCTGGAGGTCATAGACGAGCCGCTTGTAGAGCCTGCTCGTCTTGCCGGTGGCGAGGACCTGCGCCACGAGGTCGAGCTCGGCGTCCCCCGGCGCGAAGATCGGCGGCGTCGCCCAGGTCATCTGCACGCGCGGCAGCTCGACGTCGGCCTCCACGTCGAGGCGCTTCTCGACGGAGATCGAGGAGGGCTCCGGCGCCGTCTTCACGGGCGGCGGCGCGCCGCGCGCGATCGGCCCGAAGTACTTCTCGACGAGCGCCTTGGTCCTCGCGACGTCGATGTCCCCCGCGATGACGAGCGTCGCGTTGTTGGGCACGTAGAACGTCCTGAAGAAGCCCTTCACGTCGTCGAGCGAGGCGGCGTCGAGGTCCTCCGGCGTGCCGATCGTGAGCAGGTGATACGGGTGCCCGGCGGGGAAGAGCGCCGCCCGCACGAGCTGCGAGACGAGCCCGTAAGGGGCGTTCTCGTAGTTCTGCCGGCGCTCGTTCTTCACGACGTCGCGCTGGCCGTCGACTTTCTCGGGCGACATGGCTTCGAGCAAATATCCCATGCGATCGGATTCCAAAAAGAGCGCAAGCTCGAGCGCATTCTTCGGGAGGTCTTCGTAATAATTCGTGCGGTCGCCGTTCGTCGAGCCGTTGTTGTTGCCGCCCGCAGCTTCGAGCCATTGATCGAACGCGCCTTCGGGCACGTGCCCCGAGCCTTCGAATAAAATGTGTTCGAACAAATGTGCGAAGCCGGTGCGGCCCATTTTCTCATTGCCCGAGCCGACATGATACCATAAATTCACGGTCACCGTCGGCGTGGTGTGATCTTCGTGCAGAATCACATTCAAGCCGTTGGGCAAAATAAAGCGCTCAAAAGGAACCGTCAACTTGGTTTGCGCCGGGGCCGTGGCAGCGAGTAGAAGCAGTGGCAGGAACAGCCTTGACCACGATTTCTTCATAGCGTTCTCCGTTAATTGCGTGCAAAGTCCGCAAATGAGCGGACGTGAATACACTGTTCTTCCTCATGGAGATGAATGAAATGCGGCCGCGTGCCGTCGGAAAACCAGTTGCCGGCGTTGTGCGGATCCTGGCGCCGCGTGACCAACAAAACTTCCGGCGCATTGACCCAATCGCGCAAGATCACGCGCGAGGACAGCAAGGCGAGCCGCAAACGCACAACGAGCCATGAGGCCGCAAGCAGTAGCACACTCTTTTGTCGCATTCTTCTTCTCCAAAATGGCGCGCCAATCTATGGCAATTCGCAAAAGAAAGCAAGCGGCAAAAGCCGAGCGGGCCATGAGCCTTGACGTGGTGCACATGCTTGGGCGCTTTTTTTGGGTTTGTCGCTGCTGCACCGAGGGGCCTTCTTCGCTTGTTTACCGAGGTGGCCTCTGCGCGCCGGCTGACTTCAAGCCGAGCGTATCATTCCGCTGCCGGAATTTTGATTTCAAATCTTCCAACCAAATCAAACCAGTAACGTCTAACGCGGTGCGATGAAGATGCCAGAGCATGAGAAAACGACAACGCAGCCTAAGTTTTCGGAGGCGGAATTGCTCGCGGGTTGCCGCGCCGGTGCGCGCGAAGCGTTGGAGGCGTTGATCAAACAATATCAGCCCGCGGTGCTGCGGGTCTGTGTTTCCATGCTCGGCACCCGCGAGGTCGAAGATTTGGTGCAAGATATCTTCATCAAAATTCTCAAGAAAATTCAAAACTTCGAAGGCCGGGCCGCGCTGTTCACGTGGATTTATGAAATCACGGTGAATCACTGCCGCGATGAGTTGCGCAAACGCAAAAGGCGGCGCTGGTTTTCACTGCACGCATTGCCGCAAGAAACCGTCGAGCAAATTCCGCTGGAGGAAGCCTCGGCCAGCGAGCAAATGGAAGCCGGCGAAATGCGGTATCACCTTCGTCGTGCTCTCAATCAATTGGAGCCGAAGTATCGGGAGCTGGTCGTGCTGCGGGATTTGGAAGGATTGAGCTACGAGGAAATTGCAAAGGCCCGCGGCCTCGCCGAAAAATTGGTGAAATCGCGGCTGTATCAAGCGCGGCAAATACTGGCGGCAAGCATGAAAAAATACCTCGAGGAGGTTGCGCATGTCTGAGTCGGTACAAATTCAAGGGCACGTTGCAGACGCGGTGCTGTGGCAGTGGCGCAAGCAGGAATTGGACGTCGCGGCGAGCACGGCGGTGCAGCAGCATTTGCAAAGCTGTGGCTCCTGCCAATTGCGCGCACAAGCGCTGAGCCGTTTGCTTGAGGAAATGCCAAGCTCGCATCACGCCATTCAACCGACGCTGGTTGAGCAAATGCACCTGCTGCGCGCTCTGGAAGCCCGCTTCACTCCGCCGGCAAAATCACCCGCACTTGTTGACATCAGCCATAGTCTGGTGCGTTGGCTGGCGCCGGCGATTGCGATCTTGGCCGCGGTCTTCATGCTAGGGCGCGAGGAAGCAACGAGCACGAGCGGCGTGCTTTCACAAACGCGCGAAGCGCAATTGCTCATCACTGCAGACGATGAAGACCTGCAGCAAACCTTGTTGGAACTGGCGCTCTCATCGGAAGAAAATTCGAGATGAACTATGAAAGATAAAGTTTGGGTTGCGGCCGCATTTGTGTTGACCTTTGCGGCCGGCGTGTTAGTCGGCGCGATTATTGTGCGGCACTTCGGCGCTCCCCGCTTCCCCATGGCACCGTTCAGCGAACGCGGCGGAAAAGATTTTCCCATGCACGGGGAACGGCCGCCGTTGCCTTCGTTGGACATGCTGCAGAGCCAGCTTGAGCTGAATGAAACACAGCAGCAACAAGTGGCGGTCATTGTGGAAAAATACCGCCAAGAGATGCTGCAGCACGTCGGCCGCATTCGCCCGGCGATGCACGATATGCTTGGCAAAATGCGCATGGAGATCGAAAGCGTGCTGATGCCGGAGCAATTGGAGAAATTCCGCCGTGAATTTCCGCGCCCCGAGCGCAGATACGGCCGGCGTTACGCGCCGCGCGACTCCGTGGCGGAAAAACCCGAATAAAAAATTTTCCAACTTTTTCGCGCCTCGTCGTCTCATTAGACAAAGAAAGCAAAACCAGAGCAGCAACGTTGCGATAAACAAGCGCCGCAATGAACCAAGCGGCAACGAATCAACTTTATTCTGTAAACCCAATCATACCCATTCAAGGAGATCATGATGAAACGCTTCTTTCTTTCCACCCTTGCAGCCACGATGCTGTGCTTCGGCATGGCGCTGGCGCAACCGAACCCGCCCGCAGAGGAAGACTTCGACGATTTCGACAATCCCAATTTGCACCAAATGCTTGGCGAGAAACTCGGGCTCACTGCGGATCAAAAAGAACAAATCCACAAAATCGTGCTGGACACGCACAAGAAGAACATTGAGGTCGAAGCAAAAGGCAAGATCGCACGCATTGAGTTGCACGAATTACTCGGTGCGGATACGCCCGACCAGAAGAAACTCGACGCCAAGATTGCAGAGTTGAGCCAATTCCACGAAACCATGCTGCGCAGCCGCGTTGAAACCATGCTGGCAGTTAAGAAAGTGTTGACCGCCGAACAACGTGCCAAGCTGAAAGAGTTGCGTCCGATGATGGGCTTCGGCAGGCATGACCGCATGGGCGGTTTCGGACACGGGCCGGGCGCGATGGGACCGCGTCACATGGGTCCTCGTCCCGGCGCCGCGCCACGCGAACAACAACAAAAAATGTGAATGCTCGCGACGCTTTTAAAGCGCGCGAATTTTGAATAGAAAAATGGGAGGCGCGTTGCTACGCGCCTCCCATTTTGTTTTTAATTCACCCCTCCCGCAAGCTATTACCTGCCTCCCTCCTTCCTTTCCGGGAATTTCCGCAAGCGCCAGCGACACAGGGTACTATTGAGCGATTTAGTGTTGCCATCTTCTTCTTACCCTCGGCCAGATGAAATCATGGCCGATCTTGTTTCGCCCACCTCCTCGAGCT
>JABWAN010000004.1 GCA_013361015.1 Candidatus Zhuqueibacterota bacterium
TTTAAGGGTACACAAAAAATATGGACAGAGCTGCAACCTCCTGCTGCCTGTCCATTCTGATTTCGAACAACGGGGGCAAATATAGGGCACCAACCCTGGATTGTCAAGGCGATTTTCCTGCGGAAAAGCTATTGGGAGGGATTACGTTTACCCTTGGCGAGCGCTATTTAAAACTAAACCCAACCCACACGCGACGGCCATAGAACTCTTCGAAGCGCAAATCCGGCTGGCTCAAATCGAGGCCGTCCGTTTGAGGATCGGTATATCTCACATCGAGGAGATTGCGGACTTCCAGGAAGGGTTCTAATTTCAAGCCGAAACTGCGAAACGGCAGAACGATTCTCGCATCAATAAAATGGCGCCAGCCGAGCGCGGTCATTTTGTTGCTCAACCATTCCAAGCTGGTGGCCGGCCCGTTTAATTTCGAAAACAAACTAACCGAATAGCCTTTACTGTGATTATACGCGAGATTCAAAACAAAAGTATGGCGTTGATCCCACGCGAAGGGTTTAGGCAAGGAATAACCCGTGCCCGGCTCAGCGCGGGCGATGCTGGCGAAATCGCTTTCGGGCCATGAAGCCGTGCCGCTGCTTTCCAAGTAAGTATAGCTCGCGGAACCCGTGAAGGATTTGCCGATTTGTCGTTGGTAGGCTATTTCCAAACCGTTCATACTGGCGGTAGCATTGTTCTCATAGCGAAAGACTTGCATGGGCTTTTCCGAGATTCCCAACGCGGGAGACGGCGCAATCAAATGCGAAACCGTGCCGATGAGATTGGAGTACCTGCGCCCAAAACCGGTGATGGTGAGCACAATGCGATCGGACAAGGCCCGGCGATACGTGATTTCCCAAGCGCGCGCGCGAATCGGTTGCAATTCCGGATTGCCGAGCAGCGGCCAGAATGCCGAGCGATCATCGTTCGCGTTGAAATACAAATAATAGAACGACGGCAATTCATGAAACCAGCCGTAGTTGAAAGACAGATGCTCGACTTCTCCGATGGGGAACGCGATCCCGAGGCGCGGCGCTATGGTATGGTGAAGTATGGCCGGCAGAAGGGATGAGACCGAGTCGTTTTGCGTTTCTTCCGCACGAGGCACGAGCGGAATCGGATCGGTGTTCGGCGAGAAGGCTTCATAACGCAATCCCATGGTCAAAAGAAATTCCGGCAACTCGATTTTGTGGTGCACGTATGCCGCCAGGTTGAAAGGGCGGCGCTTGTATTGATCATCATAGCGGATGTAGACGTAGCCCTGCCCCGCATTTTCGCCGTCCGGCCAGAGCAAATAACGATTGCGATCCACCGCAATGGACCAGAGATTCGCTTGCACACCGCCGCTGATTTGATGATGCGGATTGATTTGGCGCACCAGGCTCAAACGTGTAGTCCATTGGCGCTCTTCCGAGTCTTCCAGCCAAGGCTCAAGGGCTCCCGGCCAAAGATTGGGCAAAGTTTGATCGGCGGAGAGCATAAGATTACGCGCGGCCGCGGCGGGCAACTCGCCGTTTACTTTGCGGCGCAGATGCAAAGCGCTCAATTCGGCTTTGTAGTACATTTGTGGACTGACCGTGTGCGTAATCGAAAGACTCATGCGTTGATTGTCATTGCTGCGTTTGGGCAAAGCGGAGCTGCGTCCGGCCCACAAGGGATCATAACGCCGCCAATCCCATTTCGAAAACAAGCCCTGCCAGCGCACGAAAATATTTTTCGTCACGCGCATCATGACTTTGGTGTTCAAATCGTAATTGAAGAGCAGGGGGGAAGAATAGTGTTGGCGCAGCTCGTTGTGATAGGGCGTGTTCGTGAAGTGCGTCGAGCCGGCAATCATGTAGTTGGCGTCGAACATCGGCCCGCCGAAACCAAACGTCAGCGGCCCACCCAATGCGAACTCCGCGCGCCGCGCATGATCGGCGATCAAATCTTTGCCGGCCGCGATGTCGCTCGCGACCTTCAGCGTCAATCCCAAATTATTGCGGCCTTCTTTGGTGATGATATTCGTCACCGCAGAAGTGACGTTGCCATACTCCGCGCTGAATCCACCGGTCTGCACGACCATTTCTGCGATGGCGCTTTTCGAAACCGAGAACGCCATCTCGCGAGTCAGCCCTCCGCTCGCCGGCAGGCCGTCGATCAAATATTGCGTGCTCGTGGCGCGGCTGCCTCGAAAATGGTTGGCAACAAATCCGGGGATGGCGGGCAGCACGTCTTGATAGGTGAACCCGGGCAACGTTTTTTCGATGGTGGTATTGCCGAAATATTGCGTGCTTGAAAGCACGTCGCGAAGAATCTGCACGCGCGGCGCCGTGACCACAATCTCATCCACTACTTCGAGCACGCGACTTTTCATCTCGAAACTTGCTTTAGTGTTGAGATCGGTTTTGACCACGGCATTGGTGAGTTTCATCGGCACGTAGCCGATCATGCTCACGCGCAACGCATATTCGCCCACGGGCACGTTGTAGATGATATAGAAACCGTGCTTATCTGCCATGGCGCCGAAGTTCGTGCCTTCAATGGTTACCGCTACGCCGGGCAAGGGCTTGCCGGTTTCTTGATCTGAAACAAATCCGGAGATCGTGCCGGTCGCGCCCGCAAATGCCGCATTCGGAATAAGGCCGCTAGCGCATATGAGGCAGAGTATTTTGAGGAGAAATTTCTTCATAAGATGTGCTACTTCAAAGCAAGCCATATGCCAGTGCCAAGCGCTTCCCTGCAAGTTTTGGAGTTGCATGCCAGCTCTAGAATTCTCATCTTGTCGCGCTTGATTTGCTATAATTACAACCGGTTGGTTGGCACAGCACCGCACGTAACCATCAACCCGAAAATAAAAGTTATACCCCCATCTAAAATTGTATGCAAATTGCTTCCGGCTGCGGAAAACAGTTGCACAGGGTTTCAACGTTTCTCACTGGGAAGATTCCATGCTCGATCGCTTGCAAGACGTGAGCGCAGACACTTTGCGCTATCTCGATTCCTTGGGTTTTTTGGGCTGGCAGCTTGGTTTAGAGAGAATCGAAAAGCTGTGTGCGTTTTGGGGCAATCCCCACACGCGCTATCCCATCGTTCACCTCGCCGGCACCAATGGCAAAGGCTCGACTGCGGCGATGTTGTCTGCCATTGGGCAAGCCGCGGGGTTGCGCGTCGGGCTTTATACTTCGCCGCATCTTGTGCATCCGCGCGAGCGCATGCAAATCAACGGCGTTCCGATTTCAGGGCGGGAATTGGAGCGTGCGCTGCAATCCAGCCGGCACGTTGCGGACTCTCTGCAAGCAACCTATTTTGAGGTGCTCACTGCCATTGCGTTTCATTGGTTCGATGAGCAGCGTGTGGATTTGGGGATCATCGAAACCGGCCTCGGGGGAAGGTGGGATGCCACCAATGTTGTTGTGCCGGAAGTTGCCATCATTACCTCCATTGCATTGGAGCATCAGCAATATCTCGGCAAAACGCTCGTGCAAATCGCGCAAGAAAAGGCGGGCATTATTAAAACCGGCTGGCCGTGTGTGAGCGGTGTCAAGGCAAAATCAGCGCGTGGGGTGATCGCCGCGGAGTGCGAAGCGAAAAATGCCCCGTTCATCGCTGTGCATGCCGAAGCCCGTTGCTCCGCGGTACAGCTTCTCGAAACCGGCACGAGATTTCGGCTGCACGCTCCGAGGCTTAATGAAGATTCCCAACTCTATCATCTCAATCTTCTCGGGCGCCATCAAGTCGACAATGCCATGCTCGCCATTTGGGCTTCGCATATTTTGCAGACGCGCGGTTTGCCGATCACCGCAGCCGCGTGCGCCGAGGGCCTGAAGCACGTGCACTGGCCGGGGCGCATGCAGTTGCTCGAGACTTCGCCACGTACGTTGGTGGATGCCGCACACAATGCCGATGGGATGCGCAAACTAACCCGCAGCATTCGCGCGCTCTATCCGCAACGCCGTGTGAAAGTCGTCATGTCCTTGTTGAAGGATAAAGCGCTCACGCAAGCTCTGCGTGCATGGCTGGCTCTGCAACCGGAATTCTTCTTTGCCACGGCCGCAAACGACCGCGCGCTCGCGGCGGAACAAATGCATGCGGCGGCGCGACGCTTGGGATTCGTTGCACATGTTTCCGCCACTCCGCGCGCAGCATTTGAGTTGGCGCGTGCGCGTTGCGCCGCAGAAGATCTGCTGTGCGTTACCGGCTCGCACTATTTAATCGGGGAGTTGATGGAGCAGGGCTTGCTTCCGTATCCCTACTAAGACTGCTCCGCCGCGGTAAGTCTCTATGAAGTGAAATCTTCGCTTTCAAGGCAAAAAAAGTGGCCACGGAAACGGAACAGGTCACTGAAGTTTCTTCAGTGTCCTGTTCCGTTTCCGTGGCCCATCTTTGGGGTTGCCCCTCTTTGCAGAGTTCAGGTTGTGCCGTGACTGAGCAATTTGGTCCGTAGCGCTTTTGAAAGGAGGAATATGTCATTGCAAGGAGCGTAGCGATGACGAATCTTTTCCAGAGTCGGGTTGCGCCTCACTCGGAAAGACGTCTGTTTTTTTAGATGGCACTAAGCAAACCAGCGGCGCCACTTGCGCCGCGACGCTTTATTCTTGCGCAGCCAAATCGTTGCGCCTAGTCCGATGAGCACGCCCAGCGTAATGCCCAATCCAACAAGCACATCCCGAGTATGCTGATTCATGCGCTTTTCGTTTTCCGGCGTAAATTTTTCGAAAAACTCTTCACTGCCGTCGGACATAGGCTGCTGCCTCTCGGTTTTCTCGCCGTGGTGGTTTCCCAAGTCTCTAGGCGCGCGCGCTTTCTTCCGCAAAAGCGCATAACGACCGAATAAAGTGTGCTGCGACATTATTTGTTCCTCCGTTTTTTGCGCGAAGCTCTTTCTTGCTTATGCTCTCTCTCCGGCCTCTGCGTTTTTTCAACGTGTCTCTGTTCTTTTGTAACGTGCTGCCGTGGCCGCTCGAGTAATAGAAAATCTAGCAGCCGCTCGTTGGGGTTCACTTTCGCCACACGAATGCGCACCGGATCGCCCAAACGATAAACGCGTCCGCTGTTCTGCCCTTTTAAACGATAGAGTTTTTCCTCGAAGAGGTAATAATCGTCGGCGAGATCGCTGATATGCACCAAACCCTCGACGAGCAGTTGCGGAATCTCCACGAAGATGCCGAATGCGACCACACCGGAGATCAAGCCGTCGAATTCGTCGCCGAGGTGTTTGCTCATGAACTCCACCTGTTTCATCTTCACCGAGGCGCGCTCCGCTTCCAGCGCCGTGATCTCGCGCTCCGAAGCTTGTTGCGCCGCGCGCCCCAGCTTACGTTCGAACAGCTCGAACAGTTCCGGCCGCACGCCTTTCGCGTATTCCTTCAAAATGCGATGGCCGATCAAATCGGGATAGCGGCGGATCGGCGAGGTAAAATGCGAGTAGTGTTTGAACGCAAGTCCGAAGTGACCGCGATTCTCCGTCGAATACTTTGCTTTCATCAACGAGCGTAGCAGCACCTTTTCCACCATATCTGCTTCGGGATGGCCTTTGATCTCTTCGAGAAAAGCGCCGAGCAGCTTGCCTGTGACCGTCTGTTGATGATCGAACTTGAAGCCCAGCGCTTTTACGAACAGCGCGAAGTCTTTCATCTTCATTTGATCGGGCGGCTCATGAATGCGATAAATAAACGGTGGCAACTCGCGCTTCACTTTGATTTGCTCGATGTGCTGCGCCACGGTTTGATTCGCGAGCAGCATGAACTCCTCGATAAGCCGATTCGTGTCTTGCCGCATCTTTTTGCGTATCTCGATGGGAAAGCCGGTTTCATCCAAAATCACTTTCACTTCCGGCGTATCGAAATCCAAGCCGCCGTTGCGCAGGCGACGCTTGGTGAGCACGTGCGCGAGTTGATTCATTTCGCGCAGCGTCGCGTCCAACTCGGGACTCGCGGAGCGTTTGCCGTCTAAAATTTCTTGTGCTTCTTCATAATTGAAGCGCCGCTTGCTGTTGATGATCGTTTCCGCAATGCGATGCTGCACCACTTTGCCGCGCGGCGTGACTTCCATGATGCACGAATACGTGAGGCGATCAAGGTAAGGCTTCAAGCTGCACAGATCGTTACTCAAACGCTCCGGCAACATCGGTACGACGCGATCCACCAAATAAATTGAAGTGCTGCGCGCAAGCGCCTCGCGATCCAGCGCCGTGCCTTCGCGCACGAAATGGCTCACGTCCGCGATGTGTACGCCGAGTTCATAGTTGCCGTTTTCGAGCTTGGTCAAACTCACCGCGTCGTCGAAATCTTTCGCGTCTTCGGGGTCGATCGTGAAGGTCGTCCACTCGCGCAAATCTTCGCGTTGCGCCACCACCTCCGGCGTGATATTAAATTCGAGCGTCGCTGCGTCGCGCTCGACTTCCATCGGGAAAGCGACGGGTAAATCGAACGAAAACGCGACCGACATGACATCCACGCCCACTTCGCCGGGAAAACCGAGCACTTTGATTACGCGGCCTTCGGGATTTTGCAACTCGTCTTCCCAACTCTCAATCACGAGCACGACCTTTTGACCGGGCTTCGCACCGTGGAGATTTTCATCGGCGATGTAAATATCGCGCAGCATCTTCACGTCGTCGGGTTTCACATAATAGAAGTGTTTGCCCTTCTGTAAAACGCCGACGAGATTTTTGCGGCCGCGTTTGATAATTTCGATGACGCGCCCCTCCGGCTTCTTGCCGGTGGGCCGCGCGAAGAGTTGCACTTTCACGAAGTCGCCGTTGAGTGCGGTGGCCATGTTGCGCTGCGAGATGAAAACATCGGTTTGATCTTCGCCGATGATGAGAAAGGCATAGCCCTGGCTCTTCACGTGCAACGTGCCCATCACCGTGGAGACTTGCTGCGCGTGGCGAAATTGATTGTGCGGCAGCTTTGCGAGCTTGCCCTCTTGCGCGAGGCTCTTAAGGAGATTGCGAAAGGCCGTGTATTTCGCCGGCGGAACGTGCAGCTTGCGCGCCAACTCCTTCGCTTTGAATTGCCGCTGCGGCTCGCGCGCGAAAACTTCCAGCACGCTTTCGATGAGGTGTTCTTCGGTTTGTTTCAGATTAAGCTCAACCTTCTCTCAGAATTTCCATGGATTCTCGTGACTTGTCATTCAGGAGGAACCTTTTTGAGTGCTCGGCACAATCCCCAAACGAGGTGGCTTTCCAGCGAGTAAAAAGTTTCTTTCTGAATGACAGCGTAAGCTATTGCTTATGAAACGAGCAAGCGTATCGACAAATCGCTTTAGGTCTTCATTAACGCCATCAACTCCTCACACAGCCCCTCCGCCTCCGCCGGCGTCGCGGCTTCGGACATGATGCGAATGATCGGCTCCGTGTTCGACGCGCGCACTTGCACCCATGATTGCGCGCGCAGAATTTTCACGCCGTCGAGCAAGTCGAGTTTCTCATTGCGATACTTGCCTTTGATTCGCTCCAACAGCTTCGCAGTTTGTGCCTGCGTCTCCACTTCCACTTTGCGGCGGCACATCACGTATTGCGGCAGCGAGAGATGCAACTCGCTCAACGGGCCGGGGAAATTCGCGAGGTGCTGCAAGATGAGCGCAATGCCGACCATCGCATCGCGGCCGAGATGCACGTCCGGCAAAATCACGCCGCCATTGCCTTCGCCACCGATTACCGCACCGATCTCGCGCATGCGCTTCGCCACGTTGATTTCGCCTACGCGCGTACGCTCCACCGCGCAGCCGTATTTCGCGGCAATATCATCGAGCACCATCGAAGTCGAGACATTCGCGGCCACTTTGCCTTTGCGTTCACGCAGCAGAAAATCTACTGCGAGCGCGAGTGTGTATTCTTCGCCGAGCGGAACGCCTTTTTCCGAAACGAGCGCAAGACGATCCGCATCGGGATCGACCGCGAGGCCGAGATCCGCGCGATGCGCACGCACCGCCTCGCCGAGTTGCGTTAAGTTCTCCGGCGTCGGCTCGGGATTGCGCGGAAAACGCCCCGTGGGTTCGAGATTGAGAAAGACCGTTTCGCAGCCGAGCGCTTCGAGCAGTTGCGGCACAATCACGCCGCCCGCGCCATGCACGCAATCCGCCACGACTTTGAACTTGCGTTGGCGAATCGCTGCGAGATTGAGAAAGCTCAAGCCCAAAACTTTTTTGAGATGATCAGTCACGGCCTTTTCATAAACCGAAGCCGAGCCGAGGCCCTCCCACGTTTTCAACGCGAAGTTGCGTTGCTCGCGCAGAGCGAGCACTTGCGCGCCTTGTTCGCCGTCGAGGAACAAACCATCGGGCGCGAGCAGTTTAAGGCCGTTCCACATCACGGGATTGTGGCTCGCGGTGAGAATGATGCCGCCCGCAGCGTGTAAATTTTCCGTGGCGAGTTGCACCGTCGGAGTGGGCGCAATGCCGACATCGATCACTTGACAACCCGTTGCGAGCAAGCCCGCAGTGACCACGTTTTGAATCATCGGCCCGGACACGCGCGAGTCGCGCCCGATGACGACCTTGCCGCCGTTACAATAACTGCCAAACGCCTGCGCAAACGACAGCGCGACTTCCGGGGTCAAGCCTTGATCAATAATACCGCGCACACCAGAGATGCTGACCATGAGTTGCGACACGTGTGCTCCTTTTCTTTTTATCCTAACAGATCAACTCTAACTTCTTCACGATTGCTCCACAACACCGGATTTAATTCGTAGCTTCGCAGAGCTTCCAAAATCGATCCGGCAACGGTGTGCTCCGAGTCATTCAAAAAAGCATAAGCGCGCGAATCGGAGGCCCGAACCTCTTTGGTGTCAATCCAAGAGAACGCCAAGGCCTCGGCGGTATCACGGCTCGGGCGATTGATCGCCTGGAGAATACGCTCGGGATAACGGCGCGATTTCGGAATGACAAAATCAAAGTTGTGATCGAACCCGCTCTTGCCCGTAAGTTTTATTCGCGGGGTATATCGAATCTCATGCAGCTCTAGCCAAGCAACGACGTCTTCATAGAACAAACTCGCCACCATCGGCTCGGCCAAATAGAACAGATCATTCACCGCGAGCATGGCCTGAAGCAGATTGTGCTTGCGCAGCGCAAAATTTTCCGGCGTGGCTTGAATCTCAAGCCTCGCCTCGTGCAATTGCACGCCAAAGCCGTTGAGTGTGATCTTTAAAAGCTTTTGCCGCTTGGGGCTTTCAAGCTTGCAGCCGTTCTGCTCAAGATCATCGAGCACGTAGCCGTCATCAGTCAAAACGTAGCCACCATTTCTCTTTTGCGCATAAATCTGCAAATAGTCATTGTGCCGATCAAGATACGGCGTCGTGATCTCGATCCAATCATTAACCTCGCGCAAAGTGGTTTTATCCTTCAACCACTTTTGATAGTTTTGGAGCAGAGCTTCGATTTCTTTTATCATGTGAAAAGCCCTCTCTGAATGTTCGGCGGCGCAGTGATATTGCAGTAGCGCATAAAATCAAAGAGTGACTGCCACGCATCTGAGATATTTGGAAACGCTTCTATCGGAAGCGGGTAAGCCCACTTATCACCGTAACCTTCACGATAGAAGTGAAGATGTGGCGATGCGATTTCCACGCCGTCAGGGTTGCGATGAGGCGGCCCGCCAAAATCGAGGCGAGCAAGCACGACGAGATGTCTTGCTCGGTTTTGATATGTGCCCTTTAGCAAATCAATCCGTCCTCGGCTGAGATCTAGAAAAAAGCGCTCTCGTTTATCCGCAGACGTTAACGGTATAGCCAGCTTGCCACCCAAGCCGGGATAATCCCAACGCTCATCATTCACTTTGATCTTCGACATTGCCAAGAGCGCATCCGCTTCTGCCTGAGTGAGATTGATTTCCGCC
This sequence comes from Candidatus Zhuqueibacterota bacterium, assembly GCA_013361015.1. GTDB lineage: Bacteria > Zhuqueibacterota > Zhuqueibacteria > Zhuqueibacterales > Zhuqueibacteraceae > JABWAN01. The sequence continues at coordinate 9,815 of JABWAN010000004.1, forward strand.
ATTCAGCACCTCCATTAGAGCTTCCGCAAAGAAAAGCGTTTTGTGTCATGCCGAGGCGTGTTCTTTCATCACACAAAAAAAGCTTTTCTCTGCGAACCCTTTGCGTCTCTGCGCCTTGGCTTTTATCCAAACAAGATCACGCTACCTCAAAATCCTCTTCCGAAAACTTCACCATCGGATATTCCCGCAGTTTGCTTTTGAAGAGATTCGCAATCTCCGCGAGACGTTCGGAAGTTTTTGCTTCGAAGCGCATCACCAACACCGGCTGCGTGTTTGAAGCGCGCACGAGGCCCCAGCCGTCGCCGAAGAGCACGCGCGCACCGTCGATGTCCACGACTTGATGGCTCTTCTTGAAATACGCCACGAGATCGGCAACGATGTTGAACTTGTCTTCATCTGTGGCATCGACGCGAATCTCCGGTGTGGAAATAAACGCGGGCACTTCGTCGTGCAGCTCGGCCATGGTTTTGCCGGAGTGCGTGAGAATCTGCATCATGCGTCCGCTGCAAAAGATCGCGTCGTCAAAGCCGAAATAACCGTCGCCGATAAAAATATGCCCGCTCATTTCGCCCGCAAGCGGCGCGTGTTCTTCTTTCATTTTTGCTTTGAGCAGCGAGTGGCCGGTCTTCCACATGATCGGCACGCCGCCGTGCTTTTCGATCATCTCCGGCAAAGCTTGGCTGCACTTCACATCGAACACAACTTTCGCACCGGGATGGCGTGTGAGCGTGTCGCGCGCGAAGAGCGCAACGAGTTTGTCCGCGAACACCGGGCGGCCGAGATTGTCGATAATGCCGAGACGATCCGCGTCGCCGTCATAACCAATGCCGAGATCGGCTTTCGTTTCGACGACTTTTGCGCGCAGGTCTTTGATGTATTTCATCACCGTGGGATCGGGCAAGTGATTCGGGAAACTGCCGTCCGGCTCGCAATAAAGCCGCACGACTTCGCAACCCATGTCTTCCCAAAATTCTGGCGCGAACAAAGCGCCGCAGCCGTTGCCGGGATCGATGACGACTTTCAATTTCTTTTTAAGCACAACGCGCTGTTTGATCGCCGCGAGATATTCCGGAACGACATCAACAACTTCTAGCGTTCCTTTGCCACTTGCAAACTTGCCGCTTTGTATGATGTGATAAAGCTGCTGAATCTCTTTGCCGTAAATCGCGCCGACGCTCACATGGCCGTCCTCATGCTTCACGCCGGTTGACATTTTGAAGCCGTTGTACTCGCGTGGATTGTGGCTGCCGGTGATCGTCACGCCGCCCTCGGCTTTGAAGTGCGTGATCGCGAAATATTGCGTGGGCGTGGGAACGACGCCGATGTCGATAATATCCGCGCCGCAGTTGAGCATGGCTTCGACGAGCGCGTTGCGCAATCTATCGGAGGAGAGGCGCAAGTCGCGGCCCACCACCAAACGTTTGCGGCCCTGCGCGAGCATGTGCGTGGCGAAGGCTTTGCCGATGAGCGTCACGTTGTCGCTGGTCAAATCGTCTTCAGCAATACCGCGGATGTCGTACTCTCGAAAAATGTTGTTGCTGATCACCTTTGTCTCCTTTTAGATTTTTTGTCCAATCACATGCCGATCAAAACCGGAATAGTCTCGAATGATTTCAACGGAGGTAAAAGAAGAGGTGTGGAATAACTGCGCAATCGCCGCGCTGCGCTGGCTTGCCATTTCGCAAGCAACATAGCCGCCGCATTTTAAATGCTGCTCGCAAAATTTTGTGATCGTTTGATAGAACTGCAAGCCGTCGCCTTCAACATACAATGCGGCCGCCGGTTCATAGTCGCGCACTTCAGGCTGCAACTCGGCGCGTTCCTCCTGCAAAACATATGGCGGATTTGAAACGACGCAATCAAACTGCGGAAGCTCGCGCCATAAGCTTGCGTTGCACATGTCGGCTTGCAGAAAGCGAATACGATCTGCGACTTCGTGTACTGTGGCGTTGTGCTTTGCAATTTCCAATGCCGCATTGGAAATGTCAGTGGCCACAACTTGCGCGGTTGGCAATTCCCGCGCAAGCGAAATTGCAATGCAACCCGAACCCGTGCCGAGATCGATAATCGTCGCTTTCTTTTTTGATTGAAGCAAGGCGATAACTTTTTCAACGAGCAACTCGGTCTCGGGCCGCGGAATGAGCACAGCAGGCGATACCTGAAACTCATAGCCAAAGAACGCGCATGTGCCGAGAAGATACTGCAAGGGCTCGCGTTGCAAGCGGTGCGTGTGATATTCAACGAGCATTTGTCTTTGCGCTGATGAAAACCTTGGCTCTGCTTGTTGATAAAGCCCGCTGCGATTCGTTTGTAAGATGCTCGCGAGCAGCCATTCCGCCTCGGTTTGCGGCGAAGGAATGCCGGCTCCCAAAAAACTTTTTGTGATCGCGCGAATGAGATGAGAAACAGGCGGGTCTGCCTGCAAAAGTGCCTGGAAGTTTTTGTTTTCTTCGAATGACAAGCTTCGAACGTCTTGCGACGCCTGTTAGGGCTTGTCATTCAGGAGGAATCTTTTTCAGTCAAACCATTGTGGTTATGCTCGAAAAGATTCCTCCTGAATGACAGTTACAAGATAGTGCGCGATGAATCAAACTTCCTCTTTCAACTTCTCCGTGCGTTCCGCGAGCGCGAGTTGCTCGACGAACTCGCCGATATCGCCGTCCATCACTTCGGTGAGATTGTACACGGTCAAGCCGATGCGATGATCGGTTACACGGTTCTGCGGAAAATTGTACGTGCGAATTTTATCGCTGCGATCGCCGGAGCCGACCATTTGCCGACGCGCGCTGCTGATCTTGGCTTGCTCTTCGGCTTGTTTACGCTCCAACAAACGCGCCCGCAGAACGCGCAGCGCTTTATTTTTATTCTTAAGCTGCGACTTCTCGTCCTGACATTGCACCACGAGGCCGGTGGGAATGTGCGTCAAGCGCACGGCCGAGTCGGTCGTGTTCACGCTTTGCCCGCAGGGGCCGGAAGAGCGAAAAACGTCATAACGCAAATCGGTCGGATTGATTTCGATATCGACCTCTTCTGCTTCGGGCAAAACCGCAACGCTTGCTGCAGAAGTGTGAATGCGGCCGTTTTGCTCCGTGGCCGGCACGCGCTGCACGCGATGCACGCCGCCTTCATATTTCAGTTTGCCGAACGCGCCCTGCGCATTGATTTGAAAAATGACTTCTTTGAAGCCGCCGATGCCTTGCGCGTGGCTCGAGATCAATTCGAGCTTCCAGTTTTGGCGTTCCGCATAACGCATGTACATGCGCAAAAGCTCGCCCGCAAATAAACCGGCCTCGTCGCCGCCGGCGCCCGCTCGAATTTCGACGATGACGTTGCGATCATCATTGGGATCGCGCGGCACGAGCAGGAACTTGAGTTCTTCTTCGAGCTGAGTTTGCTTGGGCTGCAGCTCTTCCAATTCGAGCGTTGCCATCTCGCGCAGCTCGCGGTCATTGCTCTCGCGCAAAATATTTTGATCGTCCGTAATGCTCGCGGAAACGTTTTTATATTCGCGAAATTTGTTGACGATCTCTTGCAGCTCGCGATGCTCTTTGGAGAGCTCGCGCAAGAGTTTGGGATTGATTACCACTTCCGGCGTGGCAAGCTGCGCATTGACTTCTTCAAAACGCTTTTCGAGGTTTTCTAATTTGGCCAACATTATAGCTTCGAATGAAAGTTTGGGTCACATACTACGTTTGTCGCGTGAGGAGATAGTATGATTTCTACCTCAAGACCAACAATGAGTATGTGTAGCTAAAATCGATCATGCCGTCTCGACGGCCAGTTCTTCATCGCCTTCCACCACCACATTCGGCAACGCCTCCACTTCCTCACCCAACGCGGCGCGCAGCGCGACGATGGCAACTTCCAATTGCGAAAGATCCGGCTCGCGTGTGGTGAGGCGTTGCAGCCACAGACCGGGGGCGATAAAGAAATCCCATACGGGATTTCCGAAACCTCTACCTGAAAGGCGAATGAGCTCATATGAAATGCCGCCGATGAGCGGGATGAAAGCGAGACGCAGCAATCTTTCGCTCACGTTTTCCGGCTTGCCGAGAAACATGAACACGATAATGCTCACGAGCATCACGATTAATAAGAAGCTCGTGCCGCAGCGTGGATGAAAACGCGAATACGTCGCGGAGTTTTCCGGCGTCAAATCCGTTTTCGCTTCGTGATTAAAGATGCTTTTGTGTTCCGCGCCGTGGTATTCGAAGACGCGCCGGATATCCTTCATTTGCGAAATCAGCGCAATGTAGGCCAAAAAGAACACGAGGCGTATCACGCCATCCACCAAATTGAACCAAAAGCTGGTGCGCGCGCCAAGCCATTCCGTGAGCAATAATGGGATGTAGAAAAAGATCGCAATGCCGATGCCGAACGCGAAAATCATCGTGAAGGCCATGCGCAGCTTCTGGCCGCGCGTGCGTGCGCCGGGCGACGATTTGGGGCCCGCGACCGTGCCATTGCCCGCGGCGCTTTGATCGTGTTCAAATAAATCTCCAGAATACGTCAAGGCTTGAATGCCAAGCGCGAGCGCCTCAAGCAAGACCACGGCGCCGCGAAAGAGCGGCAGCGCAAGAATTCTGAAACGCGCGAGCAATGTGCGATACGGCTTCCTCCACACATTGATTGTGCCGTCGGCGCGGCGGCATGCGACCGCGACCATCTGTGGCGTGCGCATCATTACGCCTTCGATCACGGCTTGGCCGCCAACCATGAGAGTGTTTTCGGACATCTGCAATCCCTGCTGTTCGTTGCGCTGAAACAAAAAACGGAACACGCCTCCCGAAAGAGAGAAAGACGTATTCCGTTTAGCGTGAATGAATCGTTCTAAGCCGCGGTTGCCGCCGCCTTGCCGCCATAAGTTTGGTATTTCTTCATGAATTTTTCGACACGGCCGGCGGAATCAATCAGCTTTTGTTTGCCGGTAAAGAAGGGATGGCATTGTGAGCAAATTTCAATACGCTGATCGCCGATTGTGCTGCGCACCTGGAATACGTTGCCGCACGCGCAGGTCACGGTGCCCATCACGTATTTGGGGTGAATATCTGGCTTCACGACTACCTCCTAAGGTTCGAGTATGGTATTTATCGGACGGCGAATGTAAGGCAGGAGCGCTCGAAAAGCAAGCCTTCTTTTCAGAACAAGGATTGCTCGCCTGCGGCTGAGGCCGGGCCATACGGTGATCAAGTTGCCGGCCGCAGGCTGATCGCCAAGCTGCGTCACGAATTCATTCTCGTGAGAAAGTCTTCGTTGGACTTCGTGCCCTTCATTCTTTCAAGCAGAAACTCCATGGCTTCGACGGGGTTCAACTCGCTGAGAAACTTGCGCAGAATCCACACGCGATTGATCTCGAAATCGGTGAGCAGCAATTCCTCTTTGCGCGTGCCGGATTTGTTGATGTCAATGGAGGGGAAAATGCGGCGGTCGGAGAGGCGGCGATCAAGCACGAGTTCCATATTGCCCGTGCCTTTGAACTCTTCGAAGATGACTTCATCCATGCGGCTGCCGGTGTCGATCAATGCCGTGGCGATGATGGTGAGGCTGCCGCCTTCTTCGATGTTACGCGCTGCGCCGAAGAAGCGTTTGGGGCGTTCAAGAGCAGTCGCATCCAAACCGCCGGAGAGAATTTTGCCGGAGTGCGGCACGACCGCGTTGTGCGCGCGCGCGAGACGCGTAATCGAATCCAATAATATGACGACGTCTTGGCTGTATTCCACCAAACGCTTGGCTTTCTCCAGAACCATGTCCGCCACTTGCACATGGCGCTCGGGCGGCTCGTCGAAGGTCGAGCTAACGACTTCGGCCTCGACCGAGCGCTCCATATCCGTAACTTCTTCCGGGCGCTCATCTATCAAGAGCACGATCAATTTGATTTCCGGATGATTGGCCGTGATGGCATTCGCAATTTTTTGCAGAATGGTGGTCTTGCCGGTTTTCGGTTGCGCCACGATTAAGCCGCGCTGCCCCTTGCCGAGGGGAGAGAGCAAGTTCATGATACGTGAAGTATAATCGCGCGGATCGTGTTCGAGTTTGATTCTTTTGAGAGGATAAAGCGGCGTGAGGTTATCGAAGAGGATTTTGCTTTTGGCGACATCCGGGTTTTCGAAGTTGACCGCTTCGACTTTGAGCAGCGCGAAGAAGCGCTCGTTCTCTTTGGGGGGCCGTATCTGCCCGGAAACCGTATCGCCCGTGCGCAAACCGAAACGTTTGATCTGGCTAGGCGAGACGTAAATATCGTCGGGGCCGGGGAGGTAGTTATAGTCCGGCGAGCGCAGGAAGCCGTAGCCGTCCGGCAAAACTTCGAGCACGCCGTCCGCGAAAATTAACCCTTCCTTCTTGGTTTGCTCTTCGAGAATACGAAAGATCAAATCGGATTTTTTTAAACCGGCAGCGCCTTGCACGTTGAGCTCTTGCGCTACTTTGGTGAGCTCGGCGATTTTCATTGCCTTCAGCTCTGCAATGTCCATGATGAACCCTTTTGGTTAGACATTATGAGGTCAGTGTGGGTGCGTTGCGAGATCGGCAGGCTTCAGCAACGTAGGCAGAACGGCCATGCGCAACACACGCGACTACACAAGATTGTTATTTCCCTGAACAGGGATTTTAAGGTGACGAATGCGAAAAGGAAAAGCGCGTTAGGAGATGGATGCGGTCGTTGATGGTTATTGCTGGAGTCACAACAGTTCCACGACAAACGCAAACATGACGAACAACCATACTGTTTGAAAATTTTTCACGAAGACACGAGCGGCCTCATGCATGTTGGGGATAATAGATTCGCGCGACGCGAGATTGACACCGGCAAGATCGAACCAAACAAGGATGGGTAAGATGCTAGGCAGCCAGGCTCAAGCTGCTCTCGCTTTGCGCATCGAAGAAATGCGCTTTGTTCATATCCAACGCCAAGTTCAGAAGGCTGCCCCGCACCGGCTCGGTGCGGGCATTGACGCGAGCCACGAGGTTGTTGGTTCCGGTATTCAGATAAAGATAAATCTCACTACCCATCGGTTCGACAACTTCAACTGTAGCGGACAACTCGGCTTTTTGCGTTAAGCCATTTGCATTTTCCGCCAAATGAATATCCTCCGGGCGAATGCCAAACACGGCATTTTGATCGACATATGACGCTAACGCATTTTCAAATCCGCCCGGAATGCGCAACTGATTTTCCCCCTCGAGGAAGAACAAGCCGTTCTCGCGCCGAACGCGGCCGGTCATGAAATTCATGGCCGGCGACCCGATAAAGCCCGCGACAAATTTGTTTTTGGGATGATTGTAGAGATTCAACGGCGTGTCGATCTGTTGCACATTGCCGTCTTTCATCACCACGATGCGGTCGCCCATGGTCATGGCTTCGACTTGATCGTGCGTGACGTAAATCATCGTGGTTTCCAAACGCGCGTGCAGCTTTGAGATTTCGATGCGCATTTGCACGCGCAGCTTCGCGTCGAGATTGGAAAGGGGCTCATCGAACAGAAACACTTTCGGCTTACGCACGATCGCGCGACCAACCGCAACGCGCTGGCGTTGTCCGCCCGAGAGTGCTTTGGGCTTGCGCTCCAGATAATCTTCAATGCTCAGTATCTTCGCGGCTTCCCGCACACGCTGATCGATTTCGGTTTTGGAATACTTGCGCAGCTTGAGCCCGAACGCCATGTTTTCATACACCGTCATGTGCGGGTAGAGCGCATAATTCTGAAAGACCATGGCGATGTCGCGGTCTTTCGGCTGCACGTCGTTCACAAGGCGGTCGCCAATATAAATCTCCCCGCTCGAAATCTCTTCCAGACCGGCCACCATGCGCAAAGTGGTCGATTTGCCACAGCCCGAGGGCCCGACCAGCACGACAAACTCTTTATCCCGTATGTCGATGTTGGCTTGGTTTACCGCAATCACACCTTTGTCGTAGACTTTGCTAACGTCACGTAGTTGTACACGTGCCATAAGGTTGGATGAACCAGTGGTTACGTCTGAATGAAGGCAAGTTGGATTGGGTCTAGCAGTCGCAGGATAAAATTTGTGCGGTCAAAATATAAATTCGAGTGCAGATTGTCAAGGCTTTTTTCCCGGAGTTTGGAATTGACATTCAGAGAGGCATTGGCTATAATTCGCAGGTTTTGGATGACGAGTAGCTCGACAATGTTAAGTTGCCTTTTCAACCGCAAAGGCCGCCAAGCTGACGCTAAGAACGCAGAGAGCTTAACACCTTCTTTTGAATCTTTGCGTGCTTTGCGCCTCCTTCGCGAACTTCGCGTTTAAGCTAACATTGTCAAGGTAGAAGACATTCGAAAAAAAATAGCCGTGAAAATTCCATTACTCATGCGCAAAATTGCAGGCAACGCGTCGCCAGCATTATATACGACGAAAAAGCGCCGCGCAAAGTGATCTTTCAGCGCATTGAGGTTATTAGCTTGAAAGAAGAAGTCATCAGTTCTTCTCCCGAAATTGTGGGCGGCACTCCTGCGTTGGCTGGAACGCGAGGGTTCGTTCAAACCATATTTGATTATATGGAAGCCGGAGAATCAGTGGATGACTTTTGAACAGGTTTTCCCACGGTTACGAGCGAACAAATTCCAGTAGCACGTGATAAAGTTCAAGATCGCTGTGATAGTTTTGTGTGCGCGGCCCAACCGCCTTGCAGATTTGAAACCTCTTGTTCACAAGGTTCTGCCTGCACTACCGACAATTAAGCGCAGTTAGGTTTTGAATATCGGCAAATGATTCGCCGTTCCGGAGCTAGCGCACCTGCTGCTCGTTTTTACCTTCCCGCTTCATTCACCTCCAAAATTCATCAACTTGGATTCGACTATGCCCGTTGCTCACAAAACTGCAAAGCCCAAAATCGCGAAGGCGTCGAAAAAAAAATCATCGCCGAAAACTCTCACGGCTTCGAATGGTAAATTAGCGCATGCTGAGCCGCTTACATTGAGCGCAGAACAAATCATTCATGACTATCGCATCGCCTATCAAAGCCGGCAGGTGAGTCTCATCAGTCGCAAGGAAGTCATGGGCGGCAAGGCCAAGTTCGGCATCTTCGGCGACGGCAAAGAAGTGCCGCAAATCGCGCTCGCGCACGCGTTTCGCAAAGGCGATTTCCGCTCGGGTTATTATCGTGATCAAACTCTCATGTTCGCGCTCGGCAATGTGAGCATATTGGAATACTTCGCCCAGTTGTATGCGCATGCGGAAGTAGAGGCCGACCCCTCCTCCGCGGGCCGCGCGATGAATGCCCACTTCGCTACGCGCAGTTTGAACAGCGACGGCACTTGGAAGAATTCGACGGAGAGGTACAACTGCTCCGCCGACGTTTCTCCGACCGGTGCGCAAATGCCCCGCCTCGTGGGTTTGGGTTATGCTTCGCGCCTGTATCGCGAGTTGGAGGAGCTCAAACAGCTCACGCAGTTTTCGCACAACGGCGATGAAATTGCGTTCGGTACGATCGGCAATGCCTCGTGTGCAGAAGGCATGTTTTGGGAAGCCGTCAATGCCATCGGCGTGCTCAAAGCGCCGGTGGTGCTTTCGATTTGGGATGATGACTATGGCATTTCAGTGCACAATGAGAATCAAATCACCAAAGCCAATCTCTCTGAATTATTGCTAGGCTTTCAACGCCCGCCCAATAGCCGGAAGGGTTTTGATCTCTACACCGTCAAAGGTTGGGATTATCCGAGCCTCGTCAAAACGTATTTGCAGGCAGCCAGCGTTGCACGCGCCGAGCACGTGCCGGCGATCATTCACGTAATTGAGATTACGCAGCCGCAGGGCCATTCGACTTCCGGCAGCCACGAGCGCTATAAAACGAAGCAACGTTTGGAGTGGGAGCAGGAGTTTGATGGCCTCAAAAAAATGCGGGAATGGCTGCTTGCCGAAGGTTTTGCGACTGCCGCGGAAGTGGACGAATTTGAGCAAGCGGATCAAAAGCTTGTCATGAGCATTCGTGATCAAGCGTGGCAAGCATATCTCGCTCCGATACGCGCCGAGCGCGAACATGCGGCCTACTTGTTGGCGGAACTCGCCGCAGGCTCCGCGCGGCAAAACGAATTGCACAAGATCAAGCACAAGTTGCTCGCACTGCCGCATCCCTTGCGGCGCGATATTGCGGCGGCACTGCACGAAGCATTGTTGGCAGCGCGGGAGGAAGATTCGCCCGCCCGGCAAAATTTGATCGCGTGGAAAACGGAACAAGACCTGCGCAATAACGCGCGTTATGGCTCGCATCTTTATAATCAAGCCGCGGATTCGGCTTTGAATATTTCTCCTCAGCCGGCCGTTTACTCGAAAGCCTCTCCCACCCTCAACGGGTTCGAGATTTTGAACGCATGCTTTGATGCCGCACTAGCCCGCGATCCGCGCCTCATCGCTTTTGGAGAAGACGTTGGTCGTCTCGGCGACGTGAATCAAGGCTTCAAAGGTCTGCAGGAAAAGTATGGCGAACTGCGGGTCGCCGATACCGGCATTCGCGAATGCACGATCGTGGGGCAAGCCATCGGCATGGCCATGCGCGGCTTGCGTCCGCTTGCCGAAATTCAATACCTCGATTACATTCTCTATGCCCTGCAAATCATGTCCGATGATCTCGCTACTTTGCAATGGCGCACCAAAGGCGGGCAGAAAGCGCCGGTGATCATTCGCACGCGCGGGCATCGCCTTGAAGGCATTTGGCATTCGGGCTCGCCGATGGCCGGGCTTATTCATCTCGTGCGCGGCATGCACGTGCTCGTGCCGCGCAACATGACGCAGGCCGCGGGTTTCTATAACACATTGTTGCAAGCTGAAGATCCGGCCGTCGTCGTCGAAGTGCTTAACGGTTATCGTCTCAAAGAAAAACTGCCGGACAATATCGGAACCTTCACTCTGCCGCTCGGCGTGCCGGAAATTTTGCGAGAAGGCAACGACGTGACCATTGTGACCTACGGCGCGTGTTGCCGCCTGGCGATGGAAGCCGCGGAAATACTGCACCAAACGCAAATCGAGGCCGAAGTCATCGACGTGCAAACGCTTTTGCCTTTCGATCTTCACGGCGTGATCGTCAATTCTTTGAAGAAAACCAATCGCATTGTGTTTGTGGATGAAGACGTGCCGGGCGGAACAACCGCCTACATGCTGCAAGAAGTGCTCGAAAAGCAGAACGGCTATCGTTGGTTGGATTCGCAACCGCGCACGTTGCCGGCGAAGCCGCATCGGCCGGCTTATGGGTCGGACGGCGACCATTGGTCGAAACCGAACGTCGAACAAATTTTTGAAGCCGTGTATGAGTTGCTGCACGAAGCTGCGCCGGAGAGGTTTCCGGTGTTTTATCGGTGAACCGCAACAAACACGAAGAGGAGGGATGAATGGCACTACCGTATTTCAATGTTACAGGCGAATTGCCCGAAGGAGTTCATCAAGCCACAATAG
>JABWAN010000617.1 GCA_013361015.1 Candidatus Zhuqueibacterota bacterium
CGGCAAGCTCTACGCCACCCAGCAGGAATGCCTCCACCGCCAAGGCCCGCTTGACGAAGGCGAATTGCAGGGTACCGTCATCACCTGCCCCTGGCATGGTTGGCAATACGATGTCACCACCGGCGAAAACCTCGGCAACCGCGCCAGAAAACTCAAAACCTACGCCGTGCGCAGCGCCGGCGGGGAAGTGCAAGTCTCGTTGTGAGCCGCAAGGCATGCGTGTGGCCGCGCTGCTGCGGATTGAACAAGGGACGTTACTCGCATGTCCAATTCGATATTCGCCGCCGGCTTGAAAGACGATTTGCAGGCACTGGCCACCGCCCACGGCTGTGATTTGTTCGGCGTCGCGCCGGCTGCGTTCTTTGAAGAGTTAAATCACTATCCGGCTTGGTTGGAGGCCGGCTATGCCGGTGAGATGGCTTATCTCCACCGGCAACTCCCCGGCCGCATGGATGTTCGCAGCCTCCTGCCTGAGGCCAAGTCTGTCATCGTCATCGGTGTGGTCTATCACACCCCGCTGCCGCTCTCCACCGCAGTGCGCGAGCCGGGCCGCGGCTGGATTTCCCGCTACGCCTGGGGCGATGACTATCATGATCTCCTGCGCCGCAAGCTGACTGCGCTGCACGAATATCTCACAGCGCGCCTCGGCGAGGGTTATCAAGGCCGCTATTACACCGACACCGGGCCGGTGCTCGACCGCGTGTTTGCCAAATACGCCGGCCTGGGCTGGTTCGGCAAGAATACCAATCTCATCAATCAAAAAAACGGAAGCTGGTTTTTTATCGGTGAACTGATCACTAATCTGGTGTTGGAATGCGATGCGCCTCCGCCCGATCGATGCGGCACTTGCCGGCGCTGCCTGGACGCCTGCCCGACCGATGCTTTTCCCGCCCCCTACGTACTTGACTCCAATCGTTGTATCTCCTATCTTACCATCGAACTGCGCGGCGCGATTCCAGAGGAATTGCGACAGCCGATGGGATCACACGTTTTCGGCTGCGATATTTGTCAAGACGTTTGTCCGTGGAATCGCAAAGCGCCGGTTACGAATGAAGCTGCATTCGCGCCGCGTGCAAATGCCGTCGCGCCGCAGCTCGCGGAGCTTGCTGCGATGGATGAGGCTGCTTTCCGCGAACGTTTCAAAAACTCGCCGATTAAACGCTCGAAATGGCGAGGGCTGATGCGCAACGTGCTCGTCGCGCTCGGCAACAGTGGTCGCGCCGAGCACAAGAATGTGGTCGCTCGCTTTTTAAATCATTCCGACTTCGTGCTGGCGGAAGCGGCGCAATGGGCGTATCGTCGTTTGCAGGAAGCGGAAATGCCAAATGCAAATGCAAATGCAGGTTCCTAGCGCGGATAAACAAGGAAGCCACGGCAAGCCGCGGCTGAACCGCGCTATTCTTCTCAGCACCCCGAGATCTGCTCTGAAAGGTGCAGTAAAACTTTTGCACCATGAGGTGAAATATGCCGGAAATTACTCTGCCGATTTTTCCGCTGCCAAACGTGGTCTTCTTTCCGAAGATCATTTTACCGTTACACGTCTTCGAGCCGCGTTACAAACAGATGGTGCGTGAAGTTTTGCAAAAAGAAAGAAACATTGGCATGATCCTTCTGCAAGATGGTTGGCAAAACAATTATTTCGGTTCGCCCTCGGTGCACAAAATCGGATGCATGGGACGGATCGAAACCTACGAGAAACTGCCGGAGGGGCGCTTTAATATTTTGTTGAACGGCGTGCGGCGTTTTGAGATTTTGCGTTTCGTGCAGGACGAGCCGTACCGTATTGCCGTGGTGAGGCTACTGGAAGAAGCACCGTTCATTTTGGAAAATCATCAACAACTCCGTGCGCGCGAAGACTTGATGGACAAGTTCATGACGTACCTGCAGCAAGTGCTGGGCATGGAATTGAACGATGAGAAATTTGACCGCTCGGCTTCGTTGGAAACCATTGTCAATCAAGTTGCGGCCGTGCTCGATATTCCCGTGGAGACCAAGCAAGAGTTGCTGGAACTTTCCTCGATGGACAAGCGCCTCACCAAAGTGAATGACATTCTCGCACGCGGACTGGATCACGCCGATAAACTCGGCCGCATCGTGCGCAACATGCGGTTCGTGCCCGAAAATCCGGAGTTGAACTGAAATTATGACCGTCGAATTTCTGTGCCCGCACTGCCGTGCGGAAAACAAAGCGGAGAGCTTGCCTGCGGAAAGTTTTGTATGCAAACAATGCCGGCAGCCCGTGCCGCTCTTTCTTCCCGAAGCAAGCGCGCGCGCGCAACAAGTCGAGCGCTGCCTCGTGTGTGGCAACGAGGGTTTTTATCTGCAAAAAGATTTCAACCCGCGTTTGGGCATTTTAATATTTGCGATTGGCGTGATTTTCAGCTACCATACCAAGTTTCTAAGTTTGGTGATCGCGACTTTGATTGACTTCATCTTGTATTATGTTTTGGCGACGGTGACGATTTGCTACCAATGCCGCGCGATCTATCGCGATTTCAAAGAGAATCCGCAGCATCGGGGCTTCGATCACCTCACGGCTTTGAAGTATTCCAAAACTGCCACATGAAAATTGCCGTTTTGCTTTTTGCCAGCCTGCGCGACGCGGTTGGTGCGAGCCGCTTGGAATTGGAAGCGCCGGCCGAGTCGACGCCGCGACAAATCGCCGAGTTGCTGGCTGCAGGGCATCACCATTTGAAGCCGCATCTCAAAACGATTGCGTTTGCGATTGACGGCGAGTTCGTGGCCGGCGATGCGAAATTAGCTGAGGTCAAGGAATTGGCATTGCTGCCGCCCGTGAGCGGAGGATGAACATGATTCAAATCACACACAACCTCATCGACCCCGCGCGCTTGCTCGCCGCGGTGGAAGACGGCGCGAGTGGCGGCACGGTGCTCTTTCTCGGCTGCGTGCGCGATCATTCGAACGGACAGCAAGTCGTTGCGCTTGAATATGAAGCCTATGAACCGATGGCGCTGCGGCAAATGGAACACATTAAAGCCGAAGTCTGCCAACGCTGGCCGGTGCGTGGTCTCGCCCTCGTGCATCGTTTAGGTTACATGAAGGTCGGTGAAATCAGCGTTGCGATTGCGGTTTCCTGTGCGCATCGCGCGGAAGCGTTCGAGGCTTGCCGCTTTGCGATCGACACGCTGAAGCACACCGTTCCGATTTGGAAAAAAGAATATCGCCCCGATGGCAGCCATTGGGTGGAAGGCTGTGCCGCTCACCCGATTGCCACGAACACAGAAACTCATGAGAGGAAGGAAGAGGTTTCAGTATGATGGTGGAATTGAGCATCGTTCCTTTAAGCAAAGATGCACACCTCAGCAAATATGTTGCAGAAGCGGTACGAATCATCGAACAAAGCGGCATTGAATATCGCCTCACGCCCATGGGCACGCTGCTCGTAGGCGAATGGGAACCGGTGATGGCAGTGGTGCGCAAATGCCATGAAGCTGTGCGTGCGAAATCCGACCGTGTCATCACGAAAATCAAGATCGATGACTTCAAGGGCCAGTCACGCGCACCGGAAGATAAAGTGCAGTCGATTGAGAAGATTTTGGGGCATGAAGTGAAGAAATAGTTGGCGAGGCGATCGTTTTTTTGGCATGGGGCCATAGATGCATCAGATTCACGACAAAGGTTATAAATAATTGTTCAGCAACAAGGGCATTTTTCGCCAGTTGTTGGAAACCTTTGTGACGGTGAGTTGGGTGAAGGATTTGGACTTTGATTCCTGCGAGTGTTTGGACAAATCATTCATCTCCGAGAATTACAAAGAGACGGCGAGCGACATTGTTCATAAGATCAGGCTTAAAGATAGCGAAATCTTCATCATCATCTTGACGGAGTTCAAATCGACCGTCGAACGCTTCAGCGGCTTGAGCATCTCAAATTACGTCGGCGATTTTTATAAAAGCCACGTTGCTTCGCACAAGACCATTCGCATGCTTCCACCCGTCTTTCCTGTGCTCGTTTATAACGGCAATCAAAGGTGGACTGCGCCGACGGATTTGGCCGACTTGATTCAAAACTGCGAGCTTTTGGGAGAATATGCGCCGCGTTTCAAGTACTTCAAAATTGCGATTAACGAGTACGCGAAAGAGGATTTGCTAAAGGCCGGGAATGTCGTATCGACGCTGTTTTTGGCAGAAGCGCATTACGACGCTAAGTTGTTGGAGCAGGTTTTTCTCGAGGTGTTTGATCGGGAAGAAGACAAAGGCCCGATTTCGCTGTTGCTGAATTGGTTTGCGCAGTTGAGCAAACTCGGCCGCATCGCATATTTGTCCTGGTGTCAGGCGAAACTGGTTTGCTAATTGTGCAGCAAATTCTTTTCCTGTGCCCACACTCTGATT
>JABWAN010000618.1 GCA_013361015.1 Candidatus Zhuqueibacterota bacterium
GTCGTTCCACCCCAAACGCTTTCGTGGGAGGCAAGCCAAAAGATTGCAATTGCTGCTCGGCGTTTAGACGAATTGGTCACGCTTCATCCCCAGGCTCGATGATTTTGGCGCGGAGGAAAGTAAAGATTTATGGAAATGCTTAAAGATTATGGTCTGTTCCTGGCAAAAGCAGTAACCATTGTTGTTGCGATCGTCTTCATTGTGCGCGGCTTAATTGCGGCCGTGCAACACGAACGAGAAGTGAGCCGTGAAAAGGTTACGGTTAAAAAACTCAACCGTCACTATGAGTATTTGCGTGATGTGTTGCAGGAAGAGATGAGTTCCGTCTTCGACCGCAAGCAGATTGTAAAAGCCAAAAAGCAGCAGTGGAAAGACGAAAAGAAAAAAGCCAAAGCCGGCACGCTGCCAGAACGAAAAAGGATATTTGTGCTCACTTTCAAGGGGGATATGAGAGCCTCGGCGGTTTCCTCCCTGCGTGAGGAAATAACCGCAGTTTTGACCGTGGCAAAGCCTAGCGACGAGGTCGTGGTCCGTTTGGAAAGCTCGGGCGGAGTGGTGCATGCGTACGGTTTGGCTGCCTCGCAGTTGCAACGATTGAAAGGCCGGCAAATTCCGTTGACGATTGCCGTTGACAAAGTGGCAGCGAGCGGCGGCTATTTGATGGCCTGCGTTGCGGATCGCATTTTGGCGGCGCCTTTTGCCATTGTCGGATCAATAGGCGTCATTTCGCAGGTGCCAAACTTCAACCGGCTGCTCAAAAAGCACGATATCGATTATGAAGAAATAACCGCGGGCGAGTATAAGCGTACGTTATCAATCTTAGGGGAAAACACCGAGAAGGGCCGTCAGAAGTTCATCGAACAAATAGAAGAAGTACACGCGAGCTTTAAAGATTTTCTGCAGCAGCATCGCACAAAAATAGAAATCGACGCCATCTCCACGGGCGAGTATTGGTATGGCAAGCGCGCCCTGGAATTGAAACTGGTCGACGAGCTGGTCTCCAGCGATGATTACCTCTTCGCCGCGCACGAGACTTGCGATATTTATGAAATTACCTACAAACCCAAGGAAACGCTCCGCGAAAAATTGGCGGTCGGCATCGAAGAATCGCTGCAGCGCGCTGTCAACCTACTGTGGAAGCGTGCGGAAGACAGCCGCTATGTTTGAGCTCTTATTGAGACGAGGGCACCTGCAAGGCACGCTTCATTCGTTCTCGTGCTTCTGAAGTTAGGGTCTGTCGTAGCAGGCTATTCTCCGCCTGAGTATCACGGCCATGGATCTGCGCCGTATCTCGCATAAAATGTAATTGCAGTTTGTACCTCCGGCATAAACCGCAAGTGAACAGATGCAGCTTTATTAGCACGCACTGCCGCAACGATAGGCTCTTCTCCATCGCCGCGGAGATAAGAGGAGTGATTTCCTCACAGGGCGGCAAACGGTGTGCGAGTCCGATCAGCAGGCGGCGCCGCAAATTCTCAAAGATTTGCACTCTCATGTTTTTCTTCTTAGGATTTTCATCTCCGCTAATTTATCTCTCACAACTGTAGCCGTGATTTCAAAAATCCCCGGCAATAGCTCCACAAACCAATTCCGGTTCAACCAAAACGCTCTTCCGTCCACGGATCGCCATGATTGTGATAGCCGTATCTCTCCCAAAACCCCGGCTTGTCATTGGGCATGAATTCCAAGCCATTTAGCCATTTCGCACTTTTCCAAAGATAAAGCTTAGGCACAAGCATACGCACCGGCCCGCCGTGGTCGCGAGCGAGCGGCTTGCCGTCATAACTATAGGCGACCAAAACCTCTTCGTCATACAATTCTTCCAAGGGTAGGTTCGTGGTGTAACCGCCAAAACATTGTTGCATCACAAACCGCGCTTCCGGTTTGGGTACGACCAACTTGGCAAGTTCACGGAACGGTACTCCTTCCCATTTCATATCCAATTGGCTCCAGCGCGTTACGCAGTGAAGATCGCAGACGATTTCTTTGCTCGGCAAGGCGCGTAGTTCTTCCCACGTCAGTGTCAAGGGCTTCTCCACCAACCCTCCGATTTTCAAGTACCATTCTTTCGGGGTAATTTCTGGTGTGTCGCCGTAAGTCAACACCGGAAACTTGGTCGTAGTGTATTGGCCGGGAGGAATGCGCTTCAAAGGATCGATCTCTGCCTTGCGCAGCGGTTTCGCCTCACGCAATTTTGCCACGCGTTTTACGGGGTTCCAGTCTGCCATGTGTTCTCCGGAAGTTTTCTTTGATTGGTCGCTGGAATAATACGATCCTTACAGGACCAAATGCAAGTGCCCCCGAATGGCGTGGAAAAATAAAGGCTCCCGTCCGACGTGCGGGTCGGAACGGCAGCCTTTGCTTTGCATTTCGAGATTGCCCGATTCTGAGGTTTGAGGAAGGGAGTAGGCACTTTTTCCTCGGAAGGATAAGGCTGGCCATGCTTGTTGGCCGCCATTATTTTTCCGGGCCTCTCTCGTTTGCAACAGTATAGACGACGCAATAGAAAATAATGTTGCAATCTTTTCCTGATGAAGCGGGTGGTCGCCTTCGTAGCGCTGTACGAAAGCCGGAGCAGGCGGTGAAACCGGAGACAGTGGGCCAGTCGCGCCGTGCGTGTGCCTCGTTACTCGCAAAAATGTGATGCAACATTCGTGGGGCGCTTTGCACGTCTTATTTTGGCGCCTCCGGCTTACGATTTCTTCGCGCCTAAACCGGCCTTACACGAAAAAGCGTTTGACTTTACAGCGAATTTTTCTTAAAGTAATACCGTTAATGAACTCCGCCAATAGAGCGCAATCACATTGCAGCGCGAGGAGCAATCATGAAAAGAACACACGTATTCGCCGCCGCCATATTCGCCGTCTTGGTGCCAACATTGTCCTTCGGACAATTGAAAGAGCAAACCAAACCGATTTCATTCTCCCAGCTTTTGTCGCAGGGCTTGGCAGCTCCGAAAGGATTGGTCGGATTGTTGGGTTTGAATCCCAATCGCTTCTCGATGCAGCAGAGTTACTCTTTATCTTATCTCTCTTCGCGGGGCAACGGCTATAGCCAGGGCGTTTATTTGAACACGATGAGCTATCAAGTTTCTGATCCCTTGTCGGTGGCGGTGCAATGGGGCGTCATGAATCAGCCGCTCAGTTCGTTCGGAGCTGCGCCTCTCTATCAAAGCGGCTTTTTCTTTTCCGGCGCCAATCTCGAATACAAGCCGAGCGATAAATTCTCCGTCGGCCTGCAAATCAACTCACATCCCAACTCGAATTACTACTATTCGCCCTATCGATATGGCAGTTCGTACTACAATCCTTTTCGGGATGAAAACAAATAGGCAGTTTCCAAATAAAGATGGCTCGTGCAAATGCGAGTCATTTTTTTTGTGTGCACGTTAGGAAGGAGCATTGAACGTGTCAAATTCTCGCATGGCGACCCCAAGTCGTTCCCGCAAACCCGCCACAGGTTCGAGCGGCACTTCCCCCATGGGCCGGCGCTCAAAAGGCAGGAATACCAAGGCACCGTTCAACTTGAAACATGCATTGTTCACAACCGCGCTATGGGGCTTGGGCATTCTGAATGTCGTGTTAATCGTTTCCTTCGTGAGCCGGCATTTCTTCAGCGGCAATGAACCCGGCTTAAACGCCAGTTCCGACGTGCCCGTAATTCCCGCGGAGAACCTCAAGGTTGAAGTTTTGAACGGCTGCGGTGTCAACGGCTTGGCGCGCAAATATGCCGACTTGCTCAAGGAGCACGGCTTCGATCCGGTCAAGACTGAAACCTACGATCGTTCGGATTTGCCGCGCACCTATATCATTGACCGCCAGTCCGAAAAAATGGCCAATGGTCTGAAGATGGCGGAAGCACTTGGTCTGCCCAAAGATTATGTCTCCTATCAAGCTGACGCGAAGCGAATGGTCGCTGTGAGCTTGATTCTCGGACAGGACTACAAAACCATTCCCGCCAATCCCAAATAGCTTTCTATTCTCTCCTTAACAACCGTGTCCCTTTCTTTACAGCAGCGGGCGCATGCGGTCGGGAGTTTCACGTGGATGATTTGCTACAATCTCCTCGCGCTCCCGCTACTGTTTCTTTTTCCTCATTTCCTGGCCTTACTGCCCGCGAAATCCGGAAGTCTGCAAAAGATTCGCGCCGGCGTGCTTGGCCGCAAAGACGGGTTCGAAAAACTGCGCGCGCAGCTTCAAAACATTGCGCCCTCGCGGCCACGCGTATGGGTGCATGCCGCTTCCATGGGTGAATGCGAACAAGCCAAACCGATTTTGCGAGCGCTGCGCGAGCGTTTTCCCGAAGCCGTGCGCGTGCTTACAATTTTCTCTCCTAGCGCATATCGCCAT
>JABWAN010000619.1 GCA_013361015.1 Candidatus Zhuqueibacterota bacterium
CGCCCTTCACGCGAAACAACAAAGACTCCATGATGCGTTCGCCGCTGGCGTTCATGCAGTCCAATGCTTCTTCGATTACGCGCAGTCCTTCCGCGACTTGCTCAAGCTGGAGGTGAATTTCCGCAAGCATGGCGTAGCCCGCGGGCTTTCCTAAAATCGCGCCGGACAGGTGTAATTCTTCTATCCCTTCTTCAATCAAAAGCTGGCCTTCCATTTTGCGGCCGAGTTTCAGCAGAGTGCGCCCTTTGCTTATTTTGCCGCTCGTCACCCAAAAGGTGAAACCTTGCGCTTGTGCCAACGCGATCAGCTTTTCGATTCTTGCCAAAGTTTGTTGCGGCTCTCCAAAGTGCTCGTGCAAATCCGCGCTAAAATTCAGTGCGAACGCCAAAGAAAACGGGTGTGCCAGCTCTTCGGCCAGGGTCATGGCTTCGTGATCTTTCGCGCGCGCTTGTGCGGGATAGCCGAGTATGTACAAAAGATGCGCGAGATAACTGAGACAAACCACGCCGGGATCTTGCCCATACAAAAAAGCCTCGCCTTCAAACTCGCGACGGTTGTAAAGCTGAAAGCCTTGTTGCAAGTTCTCAAATGCGGCGCGAAATTCTCCCAAATAAAATTGCGTCACCCCAAGTGTGACGTGACTCAAGAGCTGGTGAGCGCGTTCGGGGTTGTGCCGTGCCAATTGCCGGCATTGTTCAGCCAGCGCGAGCGCGTTCTGCAAGTCTCCACGGAGCAACGTCGCTTCCCACAATCCCAAAAGCACGAGCATTCCGTTCGCGGCATTCGCGCAGCCCAATTGTTGGCAAAGTTCCCAGGCACGTGTGAAAGTGCGAAAGACTTCCGCCGCCGCGTAGCCCTTCGTCGCGATCAAGGCGACACCAAGGGAATTGAGTACATCCAATTCTTGCTGGCGAAACTGCGGCGTATCGGGCAAACCCGCGATCAGCTCCAAGCCCTTGGTAAGGTGGTGCACGGCTTCGGCATGCGCGGAGTGCGCGAGCGAACGTTCTCCCGCCCACAGCCAGAACGCGACCGCAGTGGCATGATTGCCGGCTTCCGTGTAGTGATATGCGATGATTTCCGGTTGGGAGGCCACGGTCTCCAAAAATTTTTCCGTTAGCACTTGCGCTATGCGCTGGTGATATTGCTGGCGTTTGCTTTTCAGCAGTGATTCATAAGCGGCCTCTTGAATCAACGCATGCTTGAAGTAATAAATTTCGCGCGAGGAGTTTTCGCGTTGATAGATCAACTCCGCATCGCACAACCGTTTTAGCTCTTTTTGCAAGGTGTCATGATCGTGCGGCCAAACGGCGCGCAGCAATTCCAGGCTGAATTCCCGGCCCAACGTGGCGGCCACTTGCGCGACTTCTTTCACCGCAGCCAAACGATCAAGGCGCGCCATAAGCGAATCTTGCAGCGTTGCAGGAATGGCCAGCGGCGGAAGCTGCCCCACCAGTTCGTAGGACTTCTTTCCCTCTTTGAGAAAGCCCGCTTCCAAAACCATTTTGGTCAATTCTTCCACGAACAGCGGAACGCCGTCAGTTTTGCCCACCAACTGCGCGCGCACTTCCGAGGGAATCGTTTTTCCATGCGTCAATTCCAGCAGCATGGTTTCCACTTGGCGCGGGGTCAACCGATTGAGATTGAGTTGCGTAAAGTGGGTTTGATTCTTCCACGGCGCATGAAAGCTCGGCCGCGCTGTGAGCAAAAGCAACAGATGCGTATGTGTGCAGGCCTCAAGCAAAAGGCCGAGGAATTCCAAAGAGGAGGGGTCGGCCCAATGCAAATCTTCCACAACGACCAGCACGGGTTGTTGTGATGCCATCTGCAACAGCAAATCACAAAGAGTGACGAGGCTCTTTTGTTTTTCGCGATCCGGCGGCAACCCCAAAGGCTGGTAACGTTCGGAGAGCGGCAACGACAGCAATGCCGCAAAGAGAGGGAGCACTTCTTCCAGCTTCGTCGCGAACTCTTGCAGGAACTGCTCCAGCTTGTGCAGCTTGTCGGCATGAGATTCTTCGCGGCGAAACTCGAGCTTGCGTTGCAGCAAATCGATGAGCGGATACAGCGCACTGTTTTGATGATACGGCGAGCAGCGGCACTCTAGCAGCAAATGGGGGTCGGCCGCAATGCTCTCTTTGAAAGCCTGCGCCAATCGTGATTTGCCGAGACCCGCGTCGCCATTGAGCAAAACCACCTGTCCCTTGCCGGCTTTCACGCTTTGCCAACCAGAGAGCATGCGCTCCAGTTCATGATCTTTGCCGATGAGAGGCGTCAATCCGCCGCGCGCAGCAACATCGAGCCGCGTCTGCGCGCCGGTTTCTTTGAGAACTTGATAAACCCCAATCGCCTGCGCGATGCCCTTCATCTTTTTGTCGCCGCGAGCTTGGCATTCAAAATAGCCGTGCACGAGATGATGTGTGGCAGCGCTGATGATGATGGTATCCGGCTCGGCGAGAGCTTGCAAGCGCGCTGCGAGATTCGGCGTTTCGCCCAACGCGAGCAGTTCGCGGCGCTCGCCGCCGCCGACCTCTCCCACGACCACGAGACCGGTGTGGATACCAATGCGCACCGCAAAACGCATGTTGTCCCGGGCTTGCCGGCTTTGATTGAGCCGCGCAATCCCTGCAATGATTTCCAAACCGGAGCGCACGGCGCGCTGCGCATCATCTTCATGCGCGAACGGAAAGCCGAAGTATACCAGAACGCCATCGCCGAGATATTGCGCAATATGGCCTTCGTAGCGCGCAATGGCTTGCGCACACACGTTCTGATACTCGCGAATTAGATTGCGGAGTTCTTCGGGATCGAGCAGGCTCGCAAATCTTGTGGAGTCGACCAAATCACAAAACATGACGGTCAACTGCCGGCGCTCGGGCTGCGGCCGCGCCACCAGCGGCGCACCGCATTCGCCGCAGAACTTGAAACGTGGAGGGTTTTCGAAGCCGCAACGAGGGCAGGTCATCTCATTCCTTCCTGCGAAAAATTATTTTGAGCGAAGGTAACAACTCTGTGGCGAGGATACAAAGCTTTTGTTGCTCATTCCCGAGGCTCGCAAAGGCCAACTTCACCTGTTTGACCGGACCATTCTCCGATTCATCGCAGCATGTTTGCGATATTTTTGTATAGAGTATACTTTTCGTAACGCCGCAGTTCTCGGTGGAGAACACAGTGCAGTCACTTCTGCATGGCCCCGAGGTTCATCGCATCATGCTAGGCTTGGTCTTTTATGTTCTGTCGCTGCTTCACCGAAGGTTCTTCTGCGCTTGTTTACCTAGGTGGCCTCTTCGCGCGAGGTGACTTGGAGTCGAAAGCATTGAGCGCCTCAGCTTGAACCTATCATGCAGAAACCTCTTTAGCACTCGGCACAAACTTAATCACACAAGAGGACTACAACGAAACGGCTGCGGCGCAAGCTGACAGCTTGCAAACCGTCCAATGCGGGCAAGAGGTCTGCGCTAGGTTTTCATAACGCAAGGACGCAGGCTTTTGCTTTTTGAAGTCTGCGCAGCGCTTTATGTCACCTCGGTGAATTAGCCTCCTCGGTAAACAAGCGAAGAGGGCTCTCAAGAACGCGCAGCGACAAACCACAAAAAAAGAAATGGCGTCGTATTGCCGCGCAACCCGGGCAGCGACCACATGGATCAGCAGCATTACTACTTTTCACCGAAACAACTTTCTGCTACCTACCCAGACGAAAGGAGTCGCCATGAGGGCGCCAATATCAATGTGCGCGTATCTTGTTTTCACCCTCGCCACAACAACATGTGCGCAAAAAAACGAAACGAACGCAGCGTTGCTTGCGCTCGTGCAAGCCGAACGCGATTTCGCAAAGGTCTCGGTTGCGCATGGCATTAAGCACGCCTTTCTGAATTTTTTGGCGGATAGCGCGACCGTGTTTCGCCCGCATCCCATCAATGCCAAGCCGTATTATGAAAAATTGGAAGACGCGCCCGTAACTTTGAATTGGTATCCGAGCTATGCCGATATTTCGCAAGCCGGTGATTTGGGCTACACGACCGGACCATGGGAAATGACGGATCAAAGCTCACAAAAGCGGCCGCCGGCATATGGCCACTATTTTTCCGTGTGGAAAAAGCAAAATGATGGGGCGTGGAAAGTCGTTGTCGATCTCGGCATTCGTCACGCTGCCCCGGCGAATGAATCAAACGGCGATTGGCAGACCAGCAAACGCATGCATGTCGCTTCTGCGCCGGCGTTAGGAGAGCCCGAGTTGATTTCGGAACGCGAGGCGCTCATGCAGAGAGACCGCGCTTTCGCGCAGGCTTCCGAAACGAGAGGCCGTTTCACGGCCTTGCAGAATTACTTGCACGAGG
>JABWAN010000005.1 GCA_013361015.1 Candidatus Zhuqueibacterota bacterium
CATGCTCGCAGGCTTGCTGATTTCCCAATTCACCAGTAATTCGTTTTTCTGTTTCGCATGCACTTCCACAAGCTGGCGTTTGAGGCCGAGCATTTCATGCCAAAGCACGATATCATATTTGCCCGGCGGCAAGCCTTCAAACGCAAACTCGCCTTTGGCGTTGGAGATCGCAAAAAAGCGATGCGGCATCACGAAGACGTAGGATTTCAACCAGTCTTCGCCGATTTCGCTGCGCACTTCGAGCAGCCCCGGCGTGTTTAGTACTTCCCACGCCGTATTGTTCGTCGCGCGAAAGATAAAATTAAACGCTTCGCTGGAATCCTTGCTGAAAATGTCCTTCGTAACGAGACGATCCCAGGCCGGCGTGAACTCGTGCAGATAGCCGCGAGCATGGTGCACGGTGGCATCCAAACTGCGGAGCACCAAGGTATCGCCTTTCAGCACTGCGGTCACGCGCGGGTTATATGCGCATTTCGCAATTTCCATCGCGACCGCGGCCGCGGGAAGGTTCTCGGGCCTAAGGTTTGCCAGAAAGACCACGACGTTTTCCAACTCGAGCTTCTTGCCATATAGCAGAGAAGTATTGGGAATTTGAGCGCCACAAACGCTCGCCGCCTTTGCCGTATTGTACGACGCAAGCGGCGCCGGCAGATTCGTCAACGTGACTCGACCCTTTAGCTCGGCGGATTGAGCAAGGGCGAGGCATGGCAACAAAAGAGCGGCAAAGGCGAGAGGGAGATTTCGAAGTTTCATATTCATCCTTGAATTGAAAGCCTTTTACCATGAACTGAACCGCGTGTCTGCGCCGGCGCATAATTGGGGATCGCAGCGCAAAGCTTGCGGAGGAATATAACCGGGACTTCTTTGAAAAGCAATGTCGGCTTACGCGCGCAAACCTGGAGTCTTGCAGCGCACCACCAAACGCTATCGTCATTGCAATATCGGATCAAGCAGCAAGTCCTGCAAGGACACACTCGCCTGGCCGTTTGCAAGCAACTGCCGATGCACACGAAACTCCAAGGGCGGTTGCAAGCCAATTTGCTGAAAGGCTTCTGCGTTTTGGAACAGCTCATGCGGCGCGCCCTGCATGATTAGCCTGCCTTCGTGCAGAACGAGCAGTCTCTCGGCAAACAAAGCTTCTTCCGCAAACTGCGTGATGAGCAGAATCGCCGGCGCGCTTGCGGAGGAAGTGTTCGCCCGCAGTTCGGAAATCGTTTCGAATAGACGCACGCGGCTGGGATGATCGAGCAGCGAAGTCGGTTCGTCAAAAATAATATGGCGAGGCTGCATCGCCAGTATGGAAGCCAGTGCCACGCGCTGCTTTTCTCCGCCCGAGAGTTGATGCGGCGCGTGTTGGCGATACGGCAACAGGTCGAAGCGAAGCAGCATTTCTTCTACACGGCGGCGCATTTCAGGCCGCGGCACTCCGAGGTTTTCCAAACCGAACGCGATTTCGCGCTCCACGGTCGGCGCGACCATCTGGTTGTCGGGATGCTGAAACACCAAGCCCACCGCCCGCCGAATTTCGAGCATATGCTTCACGTCACGCGTATCCAAGCCATCGACCATGACCGCACCTTGCGAAGGCGGAATGATGCCGTTCAAGCAACGCGCGAGCGAAGTTTTGCCGGAACCGTTCGGCCCCATGAGTGCGACAAACTCGCCGTCCGCAAGCTCAAGCGAAACGCCGGACAAAACCGCGACGAGGCGATCGGCAGCAGCATATTGCAGCGCGAGATTTTGCGTGGCGATCATTATTCCCACTTGCTCAAATAAAACTCGCGGGGATGCGCGCGCTCGTGAAAGCCTTTGAGCGTCATGCGCAACTCGGCATGGAAGACGCGAAAGCCGAGACCAAGCAAGGCGTGATAGGCGCGGGCGTAGCGCGTTGGCGTGCGGACGCTGACGGTATCGAGGTGTTTGTGGCTGGCCCAATTGCACAAGAGTTGTACGACCTGCCCCGGCAGCTCCGCGCGTTTGGGTTCAATGAGCAAGGTAATGACTTTGAGATAACGCGCGGCTTCGTCTTCGGAATAAGTTTCCGTGTGTGCGAGTGCACACGCCACCATGCGTTTGCCTTCGCGCAAGCAAAGGGCATCGCCATAATTAAAGCGCAGCGTCAGTGCGATTTCATTGCGCAGGGCCAGGCAGGGATCGATGCGGCGCGCAAGCTCATCCGCTTCGTCCAAAAGCTCGGCGCGTTGTGCGCCCTCGGTTTCCCCAATGAAACGGACTTCGTATTTGGACGGCAATGACTCGCCTGCGACCGGCGGAACGCGTTTGGTCAAATCCAAAGTCAAGCGGCCCGGCTGAAACCCGAGCTTGCTATAGAACCCGAGGTTGCGATAGTTGCGCGGCGCAGTTTCCAATCCGATGACCTGTGCGCCCGCGTGTTGCAAGGCTTTGATACTGGCAAGCACGATCTCGTGTCCGAGATGCTTGCCTTGCTGCGCCGGAAGAATGCTGAGCGGACCGAGCCAGCCGACTTGCCCCAAAAGGTGCGCGAACGTATAGCCGAACAAACTCTGCTTGTTCTCCATCACGAAGCAGCCGCCGGGGAAATTGGCGAGGTACATTTCGAGAAAAGAAAGATGGCACGGCCGCACGTAGGCATTCTTATAGCCTTCATCTATGCGCGCAGAAGTAAAGGCCTTCGAAAGCACGCGGTTCACGGCCGGCAAATCTGCGGAACGCATTTCTCTGAGCGTGTAGGATAACATATGGGCGGCGCAAGGCTCCTAGCTAGTTCGAGCATTCGTGGGATGAAAGACATGGCCGGGAAAGTTTTTCAGACGCGCTAACTCTACTCAACTTGCAAAGATTAGCAGGGTTTGGGGCTGCGTGACGAAACCTTGGCCGAGCCGAGGTTGGAGCACGCAACTACTGCGCAGCGCAATGTGCGCGCGCTTCCTCCTCATCCGCAAAGTGCGGCACGTACTTCAGCAATCCGACTATCTCAAAGATTTTTTGAAAGTGCGGCGAGAGACCGAACGCGCAAAGACGTTCGCCACTGTTTTGCGCCTTCGTCAGCAACGCGATGATGATTGCCATACCCGCGGAGTTGATGTAGCCCACGTTGCTGAAATTCAGAATCACAGCTTTGAGCTTTTGTGCGGCGGCGCGTTCATAAGCGGAAGTAATGCGTTTTTCCGCATGCGCCGTTACATCACCGTTGAGATCGAGGAGCGCGAGTTTATTTTCCAAACGGAGGTTGACTTGAATTTCGTTCACGAGAAGCCTTTCGAAAGAATGCACGTGATTTCCATAGGCACCGTCTCTACAATGTCATTCTGTAAGAACCTTCCCAAGCGCTTGGAAAACGTTCTATTTTGAGTTTGCGCCGAGTACGAGGGAAGGTCCTTACAGGATGACATTTGGGGGACGGTCATTCATATAAAAAGCAAAACTGCGTTTCACTTCGCCAAAGAGGCTTGCGCAACATCTCCCTCAAGGGGGGAATTTAACACCGCCGCCTTGCTTATCCGTAGTGTGGTCACGTGTCCAAGCTCCGGCAACTTTTTGTATTCCACCGCATCGACGAGATGCTCGATCAAAAAAAGCCCCAAACCGCGCGCACTTTCTTCGCCGCGAATTTTCTTTGGCAAATCCGGCGTGCACTGCGCGGGCGCGAAGCCGCTGCCGCGATCAAAAATTTGAATGGTCAAGCCCTCTGGTTCTGCTTTGAACGACACGTCCACGCGATCGTTGGCGTTCATCCTGTTGCCATGCTCCATGGCATTGAGACAAG
The DNA here is from genome assembly GCA_013361015.1 of Candidatus Zhuqueibacterota bacterium. Taxonomy (GTDB): domain Bacteria; phylum Zhuqueibacterota; class Zhuqueibacteria; order Zhuqueibacterales; family Zhuqueibacteraceae; genus JABWAN01. The sequence goes on from JABWAN010000005.1 coordinate 3,749, forward strand.
CTTCCGCCACCGCGGTGCGCAAATCTTCGACGCGCTCGCGAGGGAAACCCGCCAGTTCCGCCAATGTCGCAGCCGTGTTCATCGCAATCTTCTCATAGCCGTGGCGCGTTGGAATGGTAAGGCGAAGCTCTCCGGCACTTTCAAGTGCAGAGAAGTCATGGGGCGGCGTTGCGGCATATTGCGCAGCCGGTTTGAAATGATGATCGCCTTCAAAGCGCGTGAGCAGCAAGGTGATATCATCGAAACGCTCTTTGGTAGCCGCAAAATTTTCGGCATCTTCGAGCAGGTGTTCGATCATTTCTCCGAGCGGTGCGTGTGCGCGCTGTTTGACGGAGTCGAGCAAGCGATCGAAGCTGTAAGGCTCGGCAGCTTGATTCATCATATCAACGATGCCGTCGGTGAAGAATACCAATAAATCTCCTGGCCTCAAAGCGATTTGATGTTGCCCATAACTTGCACCGGGCCGAATGCCGAGCGGGAAGCGCTCGCCGTGCGAAGGCGAAGGCAGGTAAAAAGCTTCATCGTTGCGGCAAATTAGCGGCAAGGTTTGGCCCGCGTTGGCATAGGTGAGAGTTCCCGACTCGGTATCGAGCACCGCGCAGAAGGTTGCGACAAACATGTTCCTTTGCAGGTCACGCGCGAGGCGGCGATTGGCGAGCGTGAGAATTTCTCCCGGCGGTCGGCGCTCCTCCGCGGCGTGCCGCAATGCTGAAAGCGCAGCCGACATCACCATTGCGCCCGAAACGCCTTTGCCCGAAACATCTCCGACGATGACCACCAAGCGTTGCTCGTCGAGGCGAATGAAATCATAAAAGTCTCCGCCCACCTCGGTGGCCGGCATGGAACGCGCGACGATTTGCAAACCCTGCAAGTGAGGAGCCTCGCGCGGCAGCATTTCGGTTTGCATACGCCGCGCGATTTCAAATTCCTGTGTGATACGCAGGTTGTGTTGCAACGCGAGCAACATCTTGTTCAACGAATGCGCCAGGTTGCCGATTTCATCCTTGGATTCGAATTGGAAAGTCGCATCGAGATTGCCGTTCGCGACTTCTTGCGTCGTGAGGGTTAGTTGCCGCAGCGGGGCTAAAATTCTACGCACGGAAAGCGTCATGAAGATGATACCGACAATCGTCATCACGGCGATCGCTTCGACGATGCGGCGCAGAACGATGTCCGAGCCTTGAAACAAATCCGCTTCGTATGCGGAGGAGAGCAGAATCCAATTCCACGGTTTGTAGTACATGTAGTAAGCAATCTTCAGCTCGCCTTGTCGTCCGCGCGCGCCGGTTTCCTGCCGATATTCGGTGAAGGCGGAGTAACGATCGGGCTGGCCTTGGGCATCGATATGCTTGATGATCGCTTGAATGTGAGGGAAACGTTCCGTATTGAGATTCATGCCGACATTGCTGGGATGGATGACGACCACGCCTTTGGCAGGCCCCGGATTGTTGTCGATGGCCACGGTATAGCCGTCGGTCGCGATGCGGACGGAGTTGATGGCTTTTTTCAATTCGGGCGTCGGCTTGCCGTAGTGGAGATTGTAGCTTTCGCATTTCGCATAAGCATATTCGGTGCGCGCAATCAACAAGTCACGTGCGAGGTGTTGAATCTCATTCTTTGAACCTTGATAGGCATATAGCCCGACGAAGGTAATGGTCAACGCGATTTCCAATAGAATCGCCAGAATCAGCTTGGTGCGCAAGGTCATGTGTTTTCGCTCCGGCTCGTAGAAAGGCCGAGCCTGTCCATTTTTTGCATGAGGCCGAGACGACTCAGCCCCAAGGCTTGCGCCACGCGGCTTTTGTTGTTGTGGAATTTTGCCAAGGCCTCGGCGATCATTTCGCGTTCCAAAATATCGACGGCTTCGCGCAAGCGCGCCGGCCGCAGTGCACGCATCGCAGTGTTCGCCGATGCGCGCCGAAACTTCGTCGAGAGGTGCTCGAATTGCAAGTGTTGCTTCGGTTCCGCGAGCGTCACGAGTCTCTCGATCTCGTTTTCCAATTCGCGTACGTTACCCGGCCAGTCGTGATTTTCGAGCGCATATAAAACTTCCGGCGCAAACCCGGCGGTTTCGCGCGCGAGGCGCTGCTCGAACACTTTGAGATAATGCTGCGCGAGCAGGGCAATATCTTCCCGGCGCTCGCGCAACGGCGGCAGGTGCAATTCCAAAACTGCCACGCGATAGTAGAGGTCTTCGCGAAAACGCCCGGCGGCAATTTCATCCTGCAGGTTCTTGTTCGTCGCCGCCACCACGCGCACGTTCACGCTCAGCTCACGATCGCCGCCGACGCGCCGCAGCGTGCGTTCTTGCAGCACGCGCAACAACTTTGCTTGTGAAGCCGCGGGCATGTCCCCGATTTCATCGATGAACAGCGTGCCGCCTTGCGCTTGCTCGAACAGGCCGGCGTGCTGTTTCACGCCGGTGGCCGTGCCGGCTTCGATGCCGAAAAACTCCGTCTCGACCAAGTTCTCCGGAATCGCCGTGCAATTGATGCCGAGAAACGGGCCATCAGCGCGCGCGGAATGATGGTGCAGTGCGCGCGCGATCAGTTCTTTGCCGGTTCCGGTTTCGCCGGTAATCAACACGTTCGCATCGCTCTTGCCGAGATTGCGCACCTGCTGCAGTACGCGCTGCATGGCCGCACTCTTGCCGAGAATCGCAGCGGTGCTGTAATCATTCTTAACGGCTTCGCGCAACGCCAAATTCTCGAGTCGCAGTTGCGCTTGTTTATCCTGCAGGGCTTCATAGAGCCGTAAATTTTCCAGCGCGCGCGCCGTATAGCCTGCAATAGCCGCGAGCAACTCGTGATCTGCTTTGGAGTAGGGCTCGTTCAAAAGTCTGGGGCCCAGCACGAAGGCGCCGCCCACGTGTTCGTTGGCATGAAGAAGAGCAACGGCGAAACATTCTTCTTTCGCGGAATGATCCAGCTTGGCTTTGAGGGCAGGTAGAACTTTTTCGAATGCCACCGGCCCGGCTTCCGCCAATGCGGCTTTAACCTTTTCTTCAAGACGATCACCGCGGCACGACATGCAATGCCACCGGCCGTCTTCGTGACGCGCCAAGGCCGCGGCCTGCCCGACGCCGAAGGTTCCAACAAGAATTGCCAGCACGCCGGAAAAAATGTCGCGGCTCTCGCGGCAGTCATGCAAAGCTTTCGCTACCTCGAGCAGGGTGTTGAGGTAAAACACCCGGCGCTCAAGCTCGCGCGTTTCGTTTTGTGAAGAAAGGTCCGGCATAAGCATGCGATGATATTTTCAAGCAGAGAAATAATAAAGAGGGCGCGAGGTAAAAGCAAGGAAGAAATCCGAGGCCGCGTTCAGGATGCTCGCGCTTGCCGCCCATGGCGCGATGAAAAGATGGAAGGGCATACATTCCCGACATTGCGAGAGATAAAGATCTCAACAAAAAGGGAAACGCCGTCTTCAAACAAAAAAACTTTGCAAGCTTTTCCGTTATCGTTGCTCGTCCGTTTCACGATGTGGGGGAAAAACGTATTTCAATACTTGCTTTGAGGAAATAATCGGCTATGTCGTCAGGAGGGGATTGCTGCAAAAGAAGCGTGAGTTCTTGTGGCCGCGATCAGCCAGAATACTTCACGTTTGGCGAAAGGCATCATTCCGTACTGCACAGCCAGTGCGAAGACACCCGAATAAGTCATTCCGAGATCCGCGTGCGAGACGAGGAATCTTTTTCTTCCCAATGTTTCTGTGGTTCAGATTCCTCGTCACTTCACTCCTCGGAATGACAAGAGCAGATTTCTTATTCAGATTGGCCCACCGAATACACGAAGAACACTAAAAATGCCTTGCGTACTTTTCGTGGATACAAGCGTTCATGTGAGCATGTAGAACTAACAATCAGTTTTTTCCAACTAACGACAAGCTGCTAACTGCGTGCCTCAAACCTCGAGCGGCCTTTGCTCTTTCCGGATGCGCTTGCTTTCCACTACGGCTGCCAAAGCGAGCACCGCTTCTCGATTGTTCTCGCGAGAGGGTTTTACGGTTTGTGCGATGAGCGCGTTAATTTGTTCGCGGTGCGGCGTGTTGAGATTATATTGCAGGACGGTGCGAAATACTTTCATGGCTGCGGCATCGGTGCGGCCGGTGCGCAAATACAAATGGGCAAGCGTGGGATAGAGCTTGATGCGCTCGGGCGCACGCTGCAATACACTTTCATAAATTTGCGCTGCTCGTCGCGGCTTCCCGCGCAGAAGGTAATAGCGCGCCCGCAATCGCGAAGAGAGCGCGAGTCCTAAAAGCAATGGCAAAGCCAGCGCGCTACCGGCGAACAAAACTATCTCAAAAATGCGCTCATTGTGGTCTTTTGCGTCCACATGCGACAAGCCGAGTTGCGAGATCAAAAGATTCGCCCGCGCTTGTTCCGCCTGTTTACGCAACTCATGGTCAAGCGGATAGAGTGCTTCCAGCTTGGCGAGCAAGGTGACTGCCGTTTGCCAATCTTCCCGGCGGAGCGCGGCTGTGGCCGCGGGAAATAACGAATCCACCGGCACTTCGATGACGATATCGGATATCATCGCATTGCGCAATGTTTGTAGCTCGCGCTCTACTTTTGCCAGCAGCGTATCGGTATCGCGAAATCCGGGATGCAGCGCTTTAACGTCTTGGAAAGACTCCCATGCGAGCACCCAATCTTCAGCGCGCATGGCTTTGAGGCCTTGGACATAATATCTCGCGAGCTTCGCTTCCGTGCTGTCTTGCTCCATACCCTGCCGCGCTGCGATGAGCATTTCATTTGCGTCGCGATAGTTGGGATTCGCTGCCGCAATCATTTCCAGCGCGACCAATGCTTGCACCCAATCGTGCGATTTGAGTGCAAATTGGGCGAGCGCGTATTCCTTTTCAATCTCAGCGGTGTTCAAGATTTGCGTCGAATCCTCAGCCACAGACGTAAGCTCGGAACTTGTCGCAGCGGTTTGTTGATGAATTGATTCGACCTTTGTTGCAGTATTGAACGACAGTGCACTACTTTGTTCCCAGCCAACCAGACTTAGCAGCAACAATGCCACGGCACTGCGTTGCTTTATCCGGAGAGAGCGCTGAATGCCAAATTTGTCGGTAGCAGTCATAAGTTTAAAACTTCCGGTTTGAAATCGCAGTCATAAGACGAGGCTCCCTGCCCGGAATTCTATCGACCTGAATTGTACACGTTCAACGTATTGAAAAGGTGGGATAACTTCCATCCCCCCGTCATTTCATACGCGTTATGGCTGAGGAGTGCAGAAAGGTGATTAGAGAACAGGTCTCAGAAAAGCACTTGAATTTTTGCCAAAGATTTATATACTCAGCTTCCTGTTTGGTCGGCCAAACGCTTTTGATGAGCCGCCGAAGGGGTGCTGCTTTCACTAGCCAATCGAAGTTGGTCAAATCAATGAGGTAAGGAGATGAGTAAAGCTTCCAAAGTTATGATCGAAGCGAAAGGCTTGAGCAAATTTTACGGGCCTTTTGTGGCGATCAAAGATATTTCCTTCGCCATTCCCGAGGGGCAGATCGTCGCTTTCCTCGGGCCGAACGGCGCAGGCAAAACCACGACGATGAAAATTCTGAGTGGTTATCTCGCGGCCAGCGAAGGCGAAGCGTCAATTGCCGGCCTCGATGTCACGAAGGACCGGCTAGCTGCGGCAAAAAAATTGGGTTACTTGCCGGAGAATGGCCCGCTTTATCGCGACATGACGCCGCTGGAGTTGTTAACCTTTTTCGGCGAAGTACGCGGCCTGGAACCGGCCACGTTGACGAAGCGCATCGACACCGTCATCAAGCAATGCGCGTTGGAATACGTGTTGGAGAAAACTATTGGCAAACTGTCGCGCGGCTATCGCCAGCGCGTCGGCCTCGCCACCGCGCTCCTGCATGATCCTCCGGTGTTGATCATGGACGAGCCAACCGCGGGTTTGGATCCGAATCAAATCCGGGATTTCCGCAAGAATATCCGCGAGCTCGGCCGCTCGAAAACGATTTTGCTCTCCACGCACATTTTGCAGGAAGTGGAAGCCGTGGCCGATCGCGTGTTGTTGGTGCACAACGGCCAACTCGTGTTCGACGGCACGCCGAACCAATTGCGCGAAAATGGTTCTTTGGAAGAACCGTTTTATCGTCTCACAGGTTATGGACATGTCGAATCCACCGCCGTAAAGGAGGGCGCTGCTGCATGACACTCAATCTCAATCAAGCCGCCATCAAAGCCATCGTGCGGCGCGATCTACGCATTTATTTCAGCAATCCCACAGGCTACGTTTTCATAACGCTCTTCATTTTTCTCAGCGCCATGGCGGCCTTTTGGCAAGAGCGTTTCTTTATGAACAATCTGGCCAACCTCGATCAACTCAACAATCTCTTCCCCTTGCTATTGTTGTTCTTTGTGCCCGCGCTGACGATGGGCGTGTGGGCGGAAGAGCGCAAAGAAGGCACGGATGAATTGCTGCTCACCTTGCCCGCCACTGATCTCGAAGTGGTGCTCGGGAAATTTCTCGCCACGTTGGGTATTTACACCGCCTCACTCGTGCTCTCGCTCAGCCACATTCTCGTGCTGTTCTGGCTGGGCCGGCCCGATTTGGGGTTGATGTTCGGCAATTACCTCGGCTATTGGTTCATCGGCGCCGCGATGATTGCGACCGGCATGCTGGCTTCGCTGCTTACTTCGAACGTTACCATCGCATACATTCTCGGCGCAGTGTTCTGCGCATTCTGTGCGTTCGTTGACAATCTCGGCGGCTTATTCAGCGAAGGCGTAAGGCGCTTCTTTGAGCCACTGGGCGTTTACGGCCATTTCGGCGATTTTTCGCGCGGCGTCGTGAGCCTCTCCGGCTTGCTTTATTTTCTGTCATTGACCGCAGTGATGCTGTACTTGAACGTTATTCTCATCAGCCGGCGCCACTGGCCGCTCCACGCCGATGGCTATAAAATGTGGTTGCATCATCTCGTGCGCGCGGTTGCACTCGTAATCGCCGTGATCAGCGCGAACGCGATCATGAGCCGGGCGAGCTTGCGTCTCGACGTCACCGCAGAGCAATTGCACTCGCTCTCCGATGAAACCGAAAAGCTGCTGCGTGAATTGCCGGATAATCGCCCGGTGTTCATTCAAGCCTACGTCAGCAAAGACGTGCCGCAGCAATATGTGGAGACGCGCGAGAATTTGATGAGCTTCTTGAATGAGATGGATGCTACGGGCGGTGAGCGTGTGCAAGTGCTCGTGCATGATACCGAGCCGTATACCGAGCAGGCGCGTGATGCCCGCGAGAAATTCGGCATCACGCCGGTCGAAGTGCCGATCACGGGCGCCGGGCGTGCGAACACCGCACAAGTGTTCATGGGCGTGGCCATTACCTGCGGCGCGGAAGAGCAAGTTATTCCATTCTTTGATCGTGGCCTGCCCGTGGAATATGAACTGGCGCGCAGCATTCGCATTGTGGCCAAGACCGAGCGGAAAAAAATCGGCGTGGTGAATACCGACGCGAAACTCTTTGGCGGTTTCGACTTTCAAAGCTTCCGCAGCAATCCCGCCTGGCCCGTGGTGGAGGAATTGAAGAAGCAATACGAAGTCGTGCAGATCAATGCCACGAGTCCGATTACGGAAAAGGTCGACGGCTTGCTGGTGGCGCTGCCTTCGGCGTTGCCGCAAGAAGAGATGGATAATTTGATGGCGGCCATCACAGCCGGTACTCCCACTTTGATTTTGGATGATCCGTTGCCAATCTTCGATATCGGACTTTCACCTTCGGAGCGCAGCGGTGCGAACACGAATCCGTTCATGCGCAATCAAGGTCCGCCGCCTAAACCGAAAGGCGACATCAATTCGTTCATGGCCAAGCTCGGCATCAGTTGGAATTCCGCTTCGATCACGTGGGACACGTACAACCCGCATCCCGATCTCGCGCAGATTCCGCCGCAGATCGTGTTCGTGGGCCACGGTAATCAAAACCCCGAAGCCTTCAATCCTCAAAACAACGCGAGCTCCGGTTTGCAAGAAGTGGTGCTGCTCTATCCCGGCGCGTTGCAAAACGTGACGGGCAGTGGCACAGAATTTCAACCCTTGCTCAAAAGCAGTTTCGCTTCGGGCGTGTTGAATTATAATCAAATGGTGCAGCGCAGTTTCTTCGGCACGCAGCTCGTCAATCGCGGCTTTCGGCTCATACCAAACAACCTCGATCAAGTTCTGGCCGCGCACATCAAGAGCGCCGGCGCAGATTCCGCCGGCTCCGGCAAGAAAACGAACGTCATTTTCATCGCCGATCTCGATTTCATCGGCGAACAATTTTTCGAGCTGCGCAAACGCGGCTTTGAGAATCTCAACTTCGACAACGTGACGTTCTTTTTGAATTGCATGGACATGCTGGTGGGCGATGAATCGTTCATTGCACTGCGCAAACGTCGCGTGAAGCATCGCACGCTCGAAGCCGTGGAGGAGCGCACGAAAGAATATGTCGAGCGCCGCGCAAAAGAGGAACAAGATGCCGAAGCGAAAGCACAAACCGAATTGGATAACGCGCAGAGGCGTTTGAACGAAAAAGTCGCGGAGGTGCGGCAACGCGCCGGCCTGGATGAGCAAACCATGCAAATCATGGCGAAGAGCGCGCAAGAGGCGGAGAATCGCCGTTTTGAAGTGCAGAAGGCGAACATTGAAGCGCAGAAGGAAGCACAAATTCAGCACAGCAAAGAGAACATGGAAGCGCAGATTCGCCGCATTCAGAGCAACATCAAAACCTTTGCGGTGCTTTTGCCGCCCATACCCGTGTTCGTGTTGGGCGTGATGATTTTTCTGCGCCGCGCCAAGCGCGAACGCGAGGGCGCGGCTGCGGCGAGAAGACTGCGGAGTTGAATGGCAAGGAGCCAAATATGAAAAGGAGCCAATGAGGCAACTTAAAATTTTGGCTCTCATGAATTTTCGAAACCCCTCTTAACTGTCATTCAGAAGGAATCCTTTTGAGTACTCGGCGCTATCTCCAGCGAGTAAAAAGATTCCTACTGAATGACACCTTATGGATAAAATATGAACGAAACCAAGAAAACAATCATCTTCGGCGCGGCCGCGATTGCGTTGGCCCTGCTCGCGTTCGTGACTGCACCGCGCAAGGCGAAACCGAATGCCTTTCTCGATCAAGGCGAGGCGTTCTTTCCGCAATTCACCGATCCGACCACGGCCACTTCGCTCGAAGTCATCAGCTTCGACGAAGCCACGGGCAGCGCTTCGCCGTTCAAAGTCGTTTTGCAGGAAGGCAAGTGGAGCATTCCCTCGCACTACAATTATCCTGCGGACGGCAAAGAGCGTTTGGCCAAAACCGCGGCTTCAGTGATCGACATCAAGAAAGATGATTTTCGCACGGACAATGTCGCAGATCACGAAGCCTGCGGCGTGCTTGATCCGTTGGATGAAAAAGCCACAAGTCTCAAAGGGCGCGGTCAGCGCGTCACCCTCAAGGGCAGCGGCGATCAAGTGCTAGCGGACTTCATCGTCGGCAAGCAAGTGGAAGGCCGCGAGGGATTCCGCTACGTGCGCGTGCCGGAGCAGAAACGCGTCTACGCCGTACGCATGAATGCCGATCTCTCCACCAAGTTCAGCGATTGGATTGAGGCAGATTTGTTGCTCGTCAACAAAGACGACATCAAGCAAGTAGTGCGCAAAGACTATTCGATTGATGAGCGGAGAGGCACGATCGAGCAACGCGACAATCTGATTCTCGACAAGAACGACAAAAACGAATGGGCCGTGAACAACATGCCCGCAGGCCAGGAGGTTGACAATACCAAGATGGGCAACTTCCTCACGGCGTTGGATGAACTGACCATCGTCGGCGTGCGGCCTAAACCCGCAGGCTTGACGCAAACTTTGGAACGCGCCACGAACGGGCTCACGCAGGAAGACGTGATGTCGCTGCAAGGCAAAGGTTATTATTTCGCGCCGAACGGCCAGTTGTTTTCGAACGAGGGCGAGCTGCAAGCGCGCACGAAGGATGGCGTAACCTACACGCTACGCTTCGGAGAGGTTGTGTATGGCACGGGCGAGGCGGTGAGCGCGGGCACGGATTCTGTGAATATCGACCGCACCAAGCCCGGCGAGAATCGTTATCTCTTCATCACCACTTCTTTCGACGCCAAGGCTTTTCCGCCCGCGCCGCCAAAGCCGCGCGATACTTCGTTCATGGACAAGCCGGATAGCTTGCTTACTTCCGCGGAGCGCGCGAACAAAGAAATGCAAAACAAGTATGATGAATGGGAGCGCAACGTGGGCAAGGGCCAGAAGCTTTCAGAAGATCTCAACAAACGCTTCGCGAAGTGGTACTACGTGATTTCTTCAGCGAGCTTTGACAAATTGAAGCTCGTGCGGAAGGATTTGTTGAAGGCGAAGAGTTGAGAGGTATGCTTGAGTTGATTTGCTGGAAAATAAAAAAGCAGGTTGAGAAAGCCTGCTTTTTTATTTTGATGAATTCTGGGGATGAGAATGACAAATGCAATTACACCAACCTCTCCAACGCCCGCCTCACCATCACCTTCGTGAGCTGAACTTTATAACCATTCTGCGACATGGGATTCGCGTTCGCGACCGCGGCGTTCGCGGCCTTCGCGATCACCTCGGCGGTGAGCGCCTTGCCGTTCAGCTCCGCTTCCGTGGCTTCAACACGCCACGGTTTTGGCGCAACGCCGCCGAGCACGACGCTCGCCTTCTTGCACGTCTTGCCTTCCATCTGCAACACCGCGGCCACGCTCACGATCGCGAAGTCGAGCGATTGCTTCTCGCGGAATTTGAGATACGTGCTCTTCGTGCCTGGCGCAGGTTGCGGCACGCGCACGGCAGTGATGAATTGATTGGGCTGCAGTATGTGTTCACGGCGAATGTTATCGAGCGGCAACTCATAAAAATCTTCGAGCGCGATCTCTTCTTTGCCGTGCGGGCCAAGCACGTCGAGAGTTGCGCCGAGCGCCAGCAATGCCGGCGCGGAATCGGAAGGATGCACAATGAAACTCGGACCGCCGCCGAACAGGCAATGATATTTGTTCAAGCCATCGACCGCGTAGCAGCGACCGCCGCCTTTTTTGATGCACACAATATCCTTCGCGCGAAAATACCAGCAGCGTGGGCGTTGGCAGAGATTGCCGCCGAGCGTGCCCATGTTGCGCAACTGCGGCGTGGCAATGCTCTCGGCCGCTTCGGCCAGCACCGCAAAATTTTTCCGCACGGAAGCATGTTCGGCAATTTCGGCAATCGTGGTGAGCGCGCCGATTTCCAAGCCCGCGCCGTTTTTTATGTAGCTCAAGCCCGGAACGCTTTTGAGATTGATCACGCGCTGCGGCTGCACGAGTCGCTCTTTGAGCATGTCGAGCAAATCCGTGCCGCCCGCGAGCAGCAGAGCTTCGTCCCATTTTTTGCCGAGCAATGCGGGGACGCTCTCCAAAGTTTTGGGATTGATGAGTTCGAATTCGACCATGGGTTTCTCCAATTCCTTTTAGAACGCAGATGCCGCCGATAAACGCAGATTACAGCCTATTCTATTCTTTTATCCACGAGAGATTGCCTTTATTTTCGTTGTCATAAGCCTTGCGTTTGATTTGCGGCTTCGGGCCGAAATTTAAGAGCAGACCGACTTCATAGCGTGTGGATTTGAGGTAGTTTAAAAGCTGGGCTTCGTGCTCTTCGGCGAGGGCCTGCACAGCCTTTAATTCCACAATGATCAAATCACTCACAAGCAAATCGGCGAAATATTCTCCGACAAGCTCGTCCTGATAATATATTCTAATCGAAAATTCCTTTCTTGCGTTAAGGCCTAGCCGATGTAGTTCAATTAACATGGCGTTGGCATAGACCTTTTCAAGAAAACCATAACCGAGCGTGTTATAAACGTTGTAGAAAGCGTTGATGATCAATTCAGTAAGCGCGCTGTGCTTATATTCCGAGCCCATAATGTTCCTCCAAAGTTTCATCAGCGATCACCAGCGCAATCAGCGTTCAATTTCAGCCGTGTAGTGCCCTCAATACACGATCGGGCGTCATGGGTATTTCGCGCATGCGTTTGCCCGTGGCGTGATAAACCGCGTTCGCAATGGCCGCCGCAGTGGGAACTTTCACCGGCTCGCCGATGCCAATCACGCCGCGCTCGGGTTGATCAGTGAGGATGATGTCGATCTTCGGCATCTCCAGCGCGCCCGCAATCTTGTAATTCTCGAACCTCGCGTTGAGGTGCGCGCCCGTGACGCGATCCATCAAACGCTCCTCGTAGAGCGCATACGACAAGCCTTGAATCACGCCGCCATTGACTTGGCTCTCCGCGGTCAAACGATCCAACACCAAGCCGCAATCTTGCACGGCGAGAATACGCAGCACGGTTACGCGGCCGGTCTCGGTATCGACCTCCACCTCCGCGAATTGACAACCCGCGACCCCCGCAGAAGACAGGCCTTCCACCCACTCGCCATTCACCATAATCGGCGTTGCGCCGAGCAGCGCGCAGAGTTGTTTCCAGGAAAGAGATTTCTTTTCATCCGCATTTACGAAAGCCTTGCCGTTTGCGAGCGTCACTTCATTCGCCGTCACGCCGAAATGTTGCGCCGCGACGGTGAGCAATTTTTCTTTCGCCTTCTCCGCAGTGTTTTTGATTGCAGGCGCAACCGAGGGCGCGGTGGTGCTGCCGCCGCTGCCGCCGGAATAGGGATAATTGGTATCGCCAATCAGCGCTTTCACCGCTGTGATGGGAACGCCGAGCTCCTCGGCAGCCACCGCGGCCACGATCGTGCGCGTGCCCGTGCCGATGTCTTGCGTGCCGCAACGCACTTCAATGCCGCCATCGGGAAGAATCGTCATCTGCGCCTGCGTGCCGCGGCCGCCGGGCCACCATATCGCTGCGCCGAGCCCCATGCCGCGTTTAATCGGACCGGCATCGGCGTTCGCTTGGGCGGCGCGTTTGTTCCAACCGAATTTTTCCGCGCCGAGCTTCCATTGCATTTGCCGCGTCGCATTCGCATCATTCTTCAAACGAAACGCGAGCGGATCCATTTTCAACTTTTCCGCCAACTCGTCCATCACCTGCTCCATCACAAACGAGGCTTGCGGACAACCGGGCGCACGAAACGCACGCGCCTCGCCGGCGTTGGTGAAAACATCATAGTGCTCGGTGCTCACGTTCGGAATGTCTTCATACACGATGGGCAAACGAATGCGCGCATTGGGGGCTACGCCCGCGGTGCCGTATGACTTCGTGCTGAACGCGATCACTTTGCCGTCGCTCGATGCACCCGCTTTTACGTGCACCAGCGCATTGGGACGATTGCCCGCGATCATCAAATCTTGCGGCCGCGTGAGCATGAGTTTGACCGGCGCGTTCGCAGCCTTCGCGAGTCGCGCGGCCATCGCGGAATAACGGCCTGCCTGCAATTTGCTGCCGAACCCGCCGCCCATGTAATCGCAAATCACGCGCACGTTCGTTTGCGGGAGGTTCAAAAATTTCGCAATCGCCTCGCGCACGGGATTGATGGATTGCGTCGAATCCCACACCGTGAGCATGTCGCCCTCCCATTGTGCAATCGAGCCGTGCGTTTCCAAACAAGCATGCACTTGCACCTGCGTGCGATAGTCACCTTCAATCGTCACTGCGGCTTGTGCAAAGCCCGCGGCAATATCGCCTTTGCCGTCTTTGCGCGGCTCGCGAATATTGGGCTGATCGCTGAACACGCGCGCCGCGCTTTCTTGCATGGCCGTTTCAATATCACAAGCAAAGGGCAAAATTTCATACTCGACTTTAATCAGCTCCAAAGCCTCGTGCGCGAGGGCAATCGTGGTCGCTGCAACGACCGCCACTTCTTCGCCGACGTAGCGCACCGTGCCGGTGGGATGAATGTCCGTGAGCACGGCTTTCACACCGGGCAGCGCTTGTGCGGCGCTCGCATCGATGCTTTTAATTTTTGCGGCAGGATGCGGGGAAGATAGAATCGCGGCGTGCAGCATGCCGGGCAACGTGAGATCGAACGTATACTTCGTCGCGCCGGAAACTTTGCCAGGGCCGTCGAGGCGCGGATAGCGTTTGCCCAAATACGTCATTTGCTCAAGCGGTTTCCAATTCGCCATGATCAGCTTCTCCTTTCTGCCGCAGTTTTCGCCGCAGCCAGCGCTGCTTCAAACACGCGCGGGTACGTGCCGCAACGGCAGAGATTGCCCGAGACCGCTTTGCGCACCTCCGCTTCCGTGGGATTGGGATTCTTATTCAACAACGCGCGCACGGACATAACGAAACCGGGCGTGCAGAAGCCGCACATGAGCGCATCCTTTTCCACAAAGGCTTGCTGCACGGGATCCAGCTTGCCGTCTTTAACCAAACCTTCGACGGTGAGAATCTCTTTGCCGATGGCGTCGCATGCCAGTGTCATACAAGCGAGCACGGGCTTGCCATTCATTAACACCGTGCACGCTCCGCATTCGCCGCGATCGCACACTTCTTTCGGACCGGTGACCTCAAGCTCATAGCGCAATGCCGAAAGCAAAGTCGTGCGCGGCTCCACTTCCGCGCTGCGGATTTGACTATTGATATTGAGTTGAATTTTGGTGAAGCCTTTGAAGCTTTCGGCTTGTACGATTTGCTCTGCGTTCGCCGGTTTTGCCGCCGCGCCGAGCAGTGCCGTGCCCAGCGCACCGCCGCCGGTGACTTTGAGGAAATTTCGGCGTGAAAGTTTTGAAGGAAGGAGCGCCGCCTCTTGTTCTCCCTGCGGCAGCGGGGAGTTGTTCTCGCGTTCTTGCATGAATTGCTCCCTTGATTGAGGCTTCGTTGCGTTTAAAATTCGCCTGAGCATATAGAAAAACGAAAGGAATGTCAAGCAAAAAGCCGGAGAATTTCGGTTACGAGTGTGCGAGCGCACAGCATTCGGCGCAGTGAGATGTGATGATTTCCAGCCGCGTTTTCTTTTTTGCTTGTCGCTGCGCGTTCTTGCGGGTCATCTCCGCTTGTTTACCGAGGTGGCTAGTTCACCGAGGTGACATAACGCCGACAAGCCGCAACCCAAAAGCTTACTGTAAGCGGATTTTTCGAATATAGCGGATAAAGCAAAAGGCTGTATCCGCGTTATTCGTTCAATCCGCTTATAGATTTTTTTTTTGCTTTAAAGGCAAAGATTTCACTTTTAATGGAATAAAGCACTTTGCGGACTTCAAAAAGCAAAAGCGAGCGTTCTCTTGAAAGTAATGAAGTTTTTTGCGGAGCGACAATAAGTCCAGGCAGGGGCAATGCCCCAATGGCGTCCAGGTGGCAAGAAGGAGATTAGCAAGGATAGAAATAGCGGACGAACTCCGTGTAGCGTTGCAGATAGTCGCGCATGCGGTCTTCTTCCTGAAAATTGTATTCTGCACGGCGATTCATCGATTGATACTTCGGAAAGATATGGGCGGATGGAACATACACCAGCTCGCGCAACATTTCCGGGCGTGCAACGAAATCCTCGTAACGAATCAGGTGCAGGCGTTCGCGCAGACGGTAAAACGTGGCGCAGAACCAATCCAATATTTTCACTTGCGCCAACAAGACCTCTTCCATCTTCGCAATTTTTTTGAGTTCGCGCGAAAAGCGCTCGCCTGCGGGCAACTTGCCGTTGCTAATCGGCATGTTCAGAGAACGCCATGAAAGTAGGCACGCTACCGGCTCACGCACCACGGCCACGACGAGCACGTCACGCATGCTCACGAGAGCCTCCAAACATGAAACGAATTGTGCATTATTCTTGACGCAAAGTGTGAAAGCTTCGTTCTCTACCGGAACGATGGCTTCGTGTAGCTCGTAAGTTTTCTCGGTGTGATAGCCGTTGCCGGTGGCAAAGCGCTGAAAGTAATTCGAAGGCACGCGCAGCGCGCCCTTGTCGAAATTGATGGGTATCGGCTCGCCTGCAAGAATTTGCCGCCGCGTCTCACTCATGAAACCATGCAGCCGCCGAGCATAATCTTCCGGCGAAGTGGAAGCCTTGTGCAATTTCTTTAACGCTTCCGGCTCCCCAAGCGCAACGCAATTCGGAAGCTCGTGCAGGGTGGCCGTGATCAGAGTTGTGCCGCTGCGGGGAATGCCGGCGATGAGGATATTCTGCGCGCGTGACATCACCATTCAACTCAAAATATACTTATTCGGGGAAAACTTCTGCAAGCTCGCGCTGGACAGTGAAAGGTACCAGGAAAGATTGTGCTGAATTACGTTAGGCCGTACTCGCCATTGCTCCAAAGCCGCTCTGCTTTTACAATCACACTTAGAGATATCCCAGCTTCCTCAACAACGCACCGCCGATTTGCAACGGCGCGGCCAACAGCTCTTCCGGCAGAGTTTTCCATTTGCCGATGCGGTTCGTACTGGCGGCCTGTCTGAGCCACGCCTTGGTCTCATCTAAAAACGGCACGCCGACAAACTCAAATATCATTTGGAATTGTGCCAACGGAGCGGCGCAAAGGTCTTCGTATTTCACTTCCAGATAACGGTCGCCATACTTGCGGCCGTGCAGACCATATTCCACTGCCGTGACCCAGTGCAAAATCTCCAGTTCGTTCCGTAGCTTTTTGATCGTCTTCTCCAAATTTATCGGGCGGCCCATGAATGTTTCAACTTCCGCGCTGCCAAACACCATCACGCGATTGACGGGATCATCGAGATGTTCAATGCGCGCATCCAAACGTGAGAGCATGACGTCGCGGCCGTCGCGAATCACGTGCACGGCTTTCGCGCGCGGAAAAGCCTCCATGAACACCGGCAGAGTGAACAATGTGGGATCGATCTTCCAACCCAAACGACCTTCGTGTTGAATTTCCGCAGCGACGAATTCCGTGACCGCTTGCTTCATCACAGCTTGCAGACGTAATTGCGCCGCGGCTTCGGCATTCAAATAGTCATAGGCATGCAAAATGAGTTCACGAATTTTTTCGTTCGTGCGAATGGAAAAAAACTCGGAATCTTTATGTGCTCTCGTGACATTGCCCATGCTGATGCCGTTGCGAATAAACGCTTCGCACACGAGGCGCCCGCCGGAATGTCCTCGACAAAAGATGGGATATGGGCCTTGCATGTAAACGATCTGGATGGTTTAAAAAGCTCTCGAGAACTGTACCCGAGCACGCGAAAGGTGTAAGGATTAACGTCTCGTTTTATGCTTTAGCACGTTGCACGAGACGCTAGGTCAGCGCCATTGCCAGCACGATAGCCTGGCCTCTTGCCCTGCTACTGCCAGCGCGGCGGCATATCCATTGGCAGGATGAAGCGCCATCAGCGACCAGCGCGCAGTCTCGCCGGCATCACCGCGCACGCGCAGCAAACGCGTCTCTTCGCCCGGCGCAAAAGCCACATCAAATTGCGCGAGCGGAAACGAAAGGCCTGCCCCGCGCGCTTTGATATAAGCCTCTTTGCGCGTCCAACAATTGAAGAAAGCCGCGCACTTTTCTCTTTCATCCAACGCGCGATACGCGGCGCATTC
>JABWAN010000620.1 GCA_013361015.1 Candidatus Zhuqueibacterota bacterium
CTCCCTCCTTTGCGGGGGGCGTTGCCCGTTTTGTCCGTCGATCGTGAGCCGTATTCATTCAATGAGCTGCTGTCGGCGCCGATCTTCGCGGAAACCATGCCCAAAGCCGGCGCACAGTATCATTTTTCGCGAAAGTTGAGTGAAATTGAAATCGGCGGCTGGCTGGCACAGGCCTTCTGGCAAGACGGCCATTTCCTCGGAATGAAGCTGATGCACCGCGCCCCGGACGGAGTTGCTTATCAAGTTTTTGCAGAAGAGTTTTCGCTGCAAGTGCTTGGGCTTTTCTTCGAGCGTGCCAGCGGCAAAAAAATCTTGGGCGTGAAAAATCACGGCGCGTGGACCGTGCTGCCGGTGCGGAACGTGCATGAACGCATTCTTGCAATGACAAATTAGGGACGTTGTCGAGTTAACGAATTTACGCTGGTATTTGGATGAAATCTCTGAGTAACTATGCCTCAACTGCAATTACACTTCCGCGAATACGGTCAAGGCGATAAAGTGCTCGTGATTCTCCACGGTGTGCTGGGTGCTTCACAAAACTGGCAGCGCGTAGCCAAAGTCTTGGGCGAAAACTATCGCGTGCTCGTGGTCGATCAACGTAATCACGGCAGCTCGCCGCACACGCCGGCGCACACGATCGACGATTTGCGGGAAGACCTTTTCGCCTTCTTCGAGCAACACGGTTTGGAACAAGCTTTTGTGCTCGGCCACTCGATGGGCGGCATCGCGGCTATGGAGTTCGCGTTCCACTATCCCGAGCGTTTGCGCGGCCTGATGATCGAAGATATCGCGCCGCGTGCATATCGCAGCACTTCGGTGGATATCATTGCCGCGCTCGCGCAATTGGATTTGCGCAGGCTTACTGCACGCCAACAGGCGGAGGAAGAATTGCGCAGCACTATCCCCAATGCCGTCGTGCGGCAATTCGTGCTGACCAACCTCGTGCGCAGTGCAAGCGGGGAGTGGCAATGGCGCATGAATATCTCCGCGCTCGCAACCTATCAGCATGAGCTGGCACATTACGAAGCCCCGCGGCATGCGCGCTATACGGGCGAGACGCTGTTTCTCGGCGGCGCGCGCTCGGAATTTCATATCGACCAGCATCATGATCTCATCCTGCAGCATTTTCCGAACAGCCATCTTGAGATGATTCCAAACGCCGGGCACTGGCTGCACTTCGAAGTGTGGGAGGTATTCGTTGCGCACGTGCGGAATTTTCTCGAGCATGGATTGCGGGGACTGGTTCATTCCTAGCGTGGTGCTGTTTTCGGCTTTTGCTTTTTGAAGTCTGCGCAGCGCTTCAAGTCAGCTAGGTCCACTGGCCACCTCGGTAAACAAACGGAGATGACCCGCAAGAACGCGCAGCGACAAATCAAAAGCACAACACCGGTGGAATTGGAAAACGATAAAACCGCAAATACGCAATAACTGTTCATCTTCAAGAGGAGGCTGCTTGTGCGAGTCGATTTCAAACGTGTAGGGATGATGTTGTTGGTGCTGGCGGCTGCTACGCCCGCGGCATTGCCGGCGCAAAACGCAATGAACGGCACATCGCATCAACAAATTGTTGAGCAAATCGCCCAAACGGCGCTGCGCGAAGGCCAGGCTTATGACATGCTCGCGGAGTTGACTGCGCTCGGCCCGCGTTTGAGCGGCTCGCCGCAAGCCGCGGCGGCAGTGGAGTTGACGCGACAGATGATGGCGCGGCTGCAATTCGCAAACGTGCGTTTGCAGCCGGTGGTGGTGCCGCATTGGGTGCGCGGCGCAATTGAAGAAGCCGCGATTATCAACTCACCGACACAGGGCAACGTGCCGCTTTCCATTTGCGCATTGGGCGGCAGCATCGCCACGCCGGAGACGGGTTTGACCGCGGAAGTGCTGGAAGTGAAATCGTTCGAAGAACTGAAAGCGCTCGGCAAGAAGGCCGCGGGGAAGATTATTTTCTTCAATCGGCCTTTTGATCCCACAGTCTTTGATACTTTCGGCGGCTATGGCGGCGCGGTGAATCAACGCGGCAGCGGTGCGATTGAAGCGGCGAAGGCGGGCGGTGTGGCTGCGCTCGTGCGTTCGATGACGCCGAGCCTCGATGACTTTCCGCACACGGGCGGCATGCACTATGATGACAGTGTTCCGAAAGTTCCCACAGCGGCAATCAGTACGTTGGATGCGGAGCTGTTGAGCAAAATCCTCGCGCACGACAAAACCGTCAATGTGCGTTTGAAGCTCACGTGTCAAACTCTGCCCGAGGCGCCTTCGGCAAACGTGCTCGGCGAGATTGTCGGTGTTGAAAAGCCGGAGGAGATCATCGTGCTCGGCGGCCATTTGGATAGCTGGGATAAAGGCACGGGCGCACACGACGACGCCGCGGGCTGCGTGCAGTCAATCGAAGCCGTGCGATTGCTCAAAGCGCTCGGCCTCAAACCCAAGCGCACGATTCGCGCGGTGATGTTTATGAATGAAGAGAACGGCTTGCGCGGCGGGATCGAATATGCACGCGAAGCGCGAGAGAAGCAGGTGAAGCACATTGCGGCGATTGAATCGGACCGCGGCGGTTTCGCGCCGCGCGGTTTTTCCGTGGAAGGGGATTCGCTGGCTGCGGAAAAGATTATCTCATGGCGCGCGTTTTTCGAGAGCGTTGGCGCGGAGCGCATCACACGCGGCGGCAGCGGCGCGGATATTTCCGTGCTCGTGCGCGACGGCGTGCTCGGTCTCGGTTTGGTGCCGGAATCGCATCGCTATTTCGATTATCATCATTCCGATAACGACACGCTCGACAAAGTGAATGCGCGCGAGTTGGAACTGGGCGCAGCCGCGATGGCGATTATGGCGTATTTGATCTCGGAAGAATTTTGAAATCGGAGTGCTGGATTTGTGGAGTGCTGGAGTATTGGTGACGCTGCGCGCCAATACTCCGGCCTTGCGGTCATGAGGTTTTGCGCCTTTTGATTTCCTCCGCAGGAATAATCTCCCCCTTGCCGATGCCCGGGCATTTCAGACTTTCCCAATCCCACGCCAAGCGCTCTTTCAAAATATGCGGCCAAAACGGATAGATGCGGCATTGCTCGGGCCGCGCTGCGTAGACGGAGCACTGCATTTTTTCATTTAGAAAAATACAAGCATCGCCGGCGCCGTCTTGCAAAACATGCTGGCCGTGCACGCGGCGCAAAAAGCGTTTGCGAAACTCGGGTGTGGGCAATCGCAAAAACGTCGCGAGCCGGTGGATTTCCGGCCCGCTGACGTGCACTTCGCCTTTTTGATTGCAGCATGCGCCGCAATTGGGCTGGCACTCGAAGCGCAGGCCGTCTTTCCAAAACTCTTCGGGCATTCACACACTCTCTCTTAACCACCTTCTTCATGTCATTCCTCCGAAGAAATGAAAACTCGTAGTAGTGCCGTTTGACACAGGCTTTACTGAGCAGCCGGCTCCTAAAGGAGCGACTACGAGCACCATTTTCGGGATAAACTTCCCAAGCACTGGAGACAGAACTTTTTAAAGCTTCGTGCCCAGCACGAGGGAAGGTTCTTTCAGAATGACACCGCGAGGACGCCTCAACCAAATGAAAAACTTTTTAAAGCTTCCTCCACATCACTCCGGCAATCCATCACTCCGGCAATCCATCACTCCGGCAATCCATCACTCCACTACTCCATTTCTACAACCCCGGTTTAATCATCTCTTCCGGTTTGATGAGCTTGTCGAATTGCTCGCCCGTCAAAATTCCCAACGCCATTGCGGCCTCGCGCAGCGTTGTGTTCTCTTTGTGCGCCTTCTTTGCAATCTTCGCGGCATTGTCATAGCCGATGTGCGGATTCAATGCGGTGACGAGCATGAGCGAATTGTCCAAATGCTTTTTGAGATTGAGCATGTTCGGTTCGATGCCCACAGCGCAGTGTTCATTAAAACACTCGCACGCATCCGCGAGCAAGCGCACGGATTGCAGAAAATTGTGAATGATTAGCGGTTTGAATACGTTCAGCTCGAAGTTGCCCGAAGCGCCGCCGAGGTTGATCGCCACGTCGTTGCCCATGACTTGCGCGCACACCATGGTCATGGCTTCGGATTGCGTGGGATTCACCTTGCCCGGCATGATCGAGCTGCCCGGCTCGTTTTCCGGAATGATCAACTCGCCGATACCGCTGCGCGGCCCGGAAGCGAGCCAGCGAATGTCGTTCGCGATTTTCAGCAACGCGGCCGCGAGAGTTTTGAGCGCGCCGCTCGCCATCACGAGCGCATCGTGCGTGGCCAGCGCTTCAAATTTGTTCGGCGCACTGACGAACGGATAACCCGTGAGTGCGGTAATTTTCTTCGCCGCGCGTTCGGCGAATTCGG
>JABWAN010000621.1 GCA_013361015.1 Candidatus Zhuqueibacterota bacterium
AACGGCGCCGGCGAAGGCGGCCGCGAAGATGCCGGTCAAAGCAAAGGAAACTTCCCCAACAACTCCAATTTCGCGAACAACGGCAAGTTGCTCACCGGCAGATTGAATTGGATCGCGAGCAAAACTTTTCAACTCGGCCTTGCCGGCGCCATCAATCATGTCGGCGCGAAGATTTCAACCACAGACAATACGGGTACGATCACTGCCATCACCCCCGATTTTGGCGCGTACTTCGCAACGAGCGAACGCAGTCAGTTGGACATTGAAGGCAATGCCGCCTTCGGCACAATGAGCAAAGAGGCTTTGGGAGCCGCCGCAACTGCCGATCAAAAGTTTACACTCTTCGACGTGACCGGTCGCTGGCTCACGCACATGAGCACCGCGAACACGAGCTTCGGCGGGTTCGACGCTTTCGAATTGGCGGCAGGTTTCACCTTCGTCGAGGGCAATTCCGAAGTCTCCGACGATGAAGTGAATTACTTGCGCTTTGGGCCGGCGTTTTATTTTGGCAAGAATACACGGCTGCAATTCAACGCCGAGATGATCATGCCCAATGCCTCCGGAGCGGATAACGTTTTTCAAATCCGTTCGCAGGCAAATTTCGTGTTTTAACCTAGCCTTCGCAGCGCAGATACGCTGCCTCTAAAAGCCGTCTGCGAATGTAAACGGATTGAGCGGAAAAGCAACGGGGCTATCTTGCCCTTTCCGCTCAATCGGCTTACTTCAAAATTCTCTTTTGAAAGCAAAGCTTGCTCTGCAATCTCTTCCAGCTTGCCCCGCCTCCTGAGATTCATCTATCTCTCCTGCTTTCCGGAAGCCACGACAATGGTCACAATCTCGGCTTTCTGATCCACAAAATAATTTCGGTCAAAGTAATTCCACGAAAAGCGCTGATTTTCTCCTTAATAGCTTTGCCGGAAATCGCTTGCCTTTTCCTTGGTGATGACGGGATTATTTTCCATCGACCGCGTGTTCGAATTCGCCGGCCTTTTAACGAAACCATAATTCCTTCTTAACACAAACTTAATCTTGAAGCCTTATCCTGTATCGTCATAAAGTGCCGCGCGAGAGCGAAAGGCGGCCGTGTGGCATGCTTCCCAAGAAAGGCGCGGTCAGAAATTATTCATCCTCATTGCACATCACAGGAAAGGAGATTTCCCATGAGTAAGAGCAAAGCAGTTTTCACCCCGTTTCTGGCGTTTCTGTTTCTTGTTGTGTCTTCCACTGTTTTTGCGCAAGAAGCCGTGAAAGTTGATGCGGCAATTCCGAAGTATAAAAAGACGAGCGGTGTTTCCGGCTCGGTGAGCAGCATCGGCTCGGACACGATGAACAATTTGATGACGTTGTGGGCGGAAGGCTTTGCGAAATTTTATCCGAGCGTCAAAGTGCAAGTCGAAGGCAAAGGCTCGAGCACCGCGCCGCCAGCGTTAATTGCGGGCACGGCGCAATTCGGTCCCATGTCGCGGGCGATGAAACAGGAAGAGATCGACAAATTCGAAGCGCAATTCGGCTACAAGCCCACTGCGATCCGGACCTCGATTGACGCGCTCGCGGTGTACGTGAATAAAGACAATCCGATTGTAAGCATGAGCATGCCGCAAGTCGATGCCGTTTTTTCAAAGACACGACGCGGCGGTTTTGCGCAAGACCTTGCCACGTGGGGTCAATTGAATCTCACCGGCGAATGGGCGAAAAATCCGCTGAGCTTGTACGGTCGCAATTCCGCTTCCGGCACGTATGGTTATTTCAAAGAGCATGCGCTTTACAAGGGCGATTATAAAGATACGGTGAAAGAACAGCCCGGTTCCGCCTCCGTTGTGCAAGGGGTGACAGAAGATCGTTATGGCATCGGTTATTCTGGCATTGGGTACATCACTTCCGGCGTGAAAGCCGTACCGCTTGCCAATAAAGAAGGCGAGCCTGCGTATGCCGCGAATATGGAAAATGTTTTGAACGGCAAGTATCCGCTCTCTCGCTTCCTCTATGTGTACATCAATAAAGCTCCAAACAAGCCGCTCGATCCGCTCGTGAAAGAATTTTGCAAATTCATTTTGAGTCAGGAAGGCCAGCAAGTCGTGGTCAAAGACGGCTACATGCCGATACCGGCAAACGTCGCGCAGGAAGAGTTGAAGAAGTTGGAGTAAACACCGCAAGGTGAAAGTGTCATTCTGAAAGAATCTTCCCTCGTGCTCGCTGCACCATCTGTTTTGAACGCTCCATCCAGTGCGAGGAAAGGTTCTTCACAGAATGACGATACGAAATCTCATACGCACTGGCTCTAATCAGACCGCGACCATGCACCTCGAAACTGAAAATTTGGTCGAACACATTTCCGCGCCAACGCCTCCGCGCAATCGTTTTCGGAAATGGTTGGATCGCTTCGCAGCCGTGGTGGTCACGGCCGGCGGCTTGGCGGTAATTATCAGCATCATCGGTTTGTTGCTTTTGTTTTTGGCAGTTATTGCTCCGCTTTGGCGGAAAGCCGAAGTAAAGACCGTAGCCCGCATTCCCGTTGCCAAGCTCTTCGAAACGCAGCCCGAAGCGATTCTCGGACTCGGCTGCGAAGAATATCAGCGCGTCGGCTTCGTGATGAACTCCGCGGGAATGATACAATTTTTTGAGCTATCCACTTTTTCCCGCCTGCAAAATTTCACTCTCGCATTGCCGCCGGAGGCGCGCCTCCTCAGCGCGCAGTTTCATCACGACGAAAAAACTTTTGCGCTCGGCACGAGTCAGGGCGAGATTCTGTTTGGCGCGATCGAGTATGGCGCTTCCTTTCAAGAAGCGCTGCGGGTTTTCAATCCCACTGTGAACGTCGCTACTGCCCTCCGGCTCGATAGCAGCGGGCAAGCATTGTCTCAGATTGCCTTCGCCGGATCGCCCTCGGAAAATTTTTTTGTCGCCGGTATCACCGCGGATATGCGGCTCGTGCTCTATCGCCGCGAAACTGCAGCTTCACTTTTCGGCGGCGGCGAGGTGAAAGAGAGCCGGCTCGTGCTCTCCGGTTTGCCCGCGCCACCCACAGCTCTGCTTGTGGAAAAATCGCTGCAACATCTTTTCGTGGGCCTGGCGAATGGTATGCTGTTCAAATATAAAATTGACGTGCCGGGCACACCACAGCTTGCGGAGCAAATACAAGCCACGGATAGCGGCATTGCGCAATTGGGTTTTCTTATTGGCGAGCGCTCGCTCGTGGTTTGCGATGAAGACGGCCGTGTGACCGTGTGGTTCTCCGCTATTGCTGAAAGCGGAACGGGCGCAGCGAAATTACGCAAGGCCCACACACTCGCTACGCATCGCAGCGCTATCGCGAGTTTCGCGGCCTCACAACGCAATCGCTCTTTTTTCACCGGCGGCAATGACGGCGAAGCTATTCTGCACTATTCCACGAACGAGCGCACGCTTTATCAAGACCGAGTATCTGCAGCGGCGCTCACGGCGATCACGTTTGCGCCCAAGGGCGACGGCGCGCTGCTGCTTGATGCGCAACAAAATTTGTTTCATCTCGCCATCGACAATCCTCATCCCGAAGCGAGCGCAGCCGCGTTCTTCAGCAAAATTTGGTATGAAGGCTACGCCAAACCCGAATACGTTTGGCAATCCAGTGGAGGCACGGACGACTTCGAACCCAAGCTGAGTTTGATTCCGCTTATTTTCGGAACGTTCAAAGGCACGGTTTACGCACTGCTCTTCGCGTTGCCGCTCGGCGTGCTCGCCGCGCTCTACGTTTCGCAGTTCACCCACGTGAAGCTGCGCGGGTTGATAAAACCCGTGATGGAAATCATGGCCGCGTTGCCGAGCGTCGTATTGGGCTTTATCGCCGGCCTGTGGCTCGCGCCGCGTTTGCAGCCCGTCATCCCCGGCTTGCTGGCCACGCTCATTATCGTGCCGATCACGACTTTGCTCTTTGGCGCGCTGTGGCAATATCCATTGAAGCGCTGGACCAAACCGTTGCGGCCCGGCCTAGAAATCTTCGCGCTCGTTCCCATCGCCGTCGGCGTCGCCGCGCTTTGTTTTAGTTTGAATGAAAATGTCGAGCAGATTTTTTTCCGCGGTGATTTTCGCGAATGGCTGCTCGAAGTTTTCAATCTGAATTATGATCAACGCAACGCCTTCGTGGTCGGCCTGATTATGGGTTTCGCCGTGATTCCGATCATCTTCACGGTTTCTGAAGATGCGCTTTCGAACGTGCCGAAAAGTTTAGTCGCCGCTTCTTTGGCGCTCGGCGCCACGCCTTGGCAAACCGCACTGCGCGTCGTGTTGCCCACGGCCAGCCCGGGCATTTTTTCCGCGGCCATGATCGGCCTCGGCCGCGCAGTGGGCGAAAC
>JABWAN010000622.1 GCA_013361015.1 Candidatus Zhuqueibacterota bacterium
CTTGTGCCTCTAAAACCGGCAAGCTTGTTACTTCCATTCCCAAAGAGCTAAAACGCTCCGGAGTAACGTTGATTGCGAAATAATCGCCGGGAAAAAGCGCCGCAGCAGCAATGAGCGCAGTGATGCCGACGAGGCCTTCAATCAACATTGCGCCGTAGCCAATCGGGCGAATGTGCGACTCTTGACTGATCATCTTTGGCGTGGTGCCGGACCCGATGAGTGCGTGAAAGCCGGAGATGGCGCCGCACGCAATGGTGATGAACACGAACGGAAAAAGTTTACCGGGAATGATCGGCCCGCCGCCGGCAGTGAACTCGCTAAACATCGGCATATGCAATTTCGGATTGACGATGATAATGCCGAGCACGAGAAACACGATGGTGCCGATCTTCATGTACGAACTAAGATAATCGCGCGGGCAGAGCAGCATCCACACCGGCAGAACGGAAGCGATGAAGCCATACGCCGCAATCGCAAAAGTGATCTGCCCATGGCTCAACGTGAAATACGGTGCGAGCGCGGATTCGGGGATGAAGCGTCCAACAAACACGGCGAGCAACATGCCGATCACGCCGATGATCGTGGCCTCGGCAATCTTCCCTTTGCGGAAGCGATACATGTGCAAGCCCATGTAGAATGCGAGTGGAATGGTGCAGAAGATTGTGAACGTGCCCCACGAGCTTTCTTTGAGTGCATTCACGACCGCAAGTCCAAGGCCCGCGAGCGCGATGACGACGATGAAGAGAATCGCGACCGCGGTGGTTGCGCCCGCGACCGGTCCGATTTCCATGCGCGCAATCTCTGCGAGCGATTTGCCGCCGCGCCGCGTGGAGGCAAAGAGGATGATAAAATCATGCACCGCGCCGCCGATCACCACGCCAATGAGAATCCACAAAAAGCCGGGCAGAAAACCGAACTGCGCCGCGAGCACCGGGCCAATGAGCGGCCCCGCGCCGGTGATGGCCGCGAAGTGATGGCCGAACAACACCCATTTGTTCGTGGGCACATAGTTTTGGCCGTCATTGAAAACGTGCGCGGGCGTGGTGCGCGAGTCATCAAGCATCGCAACTTTGCTCGCGAGGAATGCGCTGTAGAAGCGATACGCGAGTGCGAGCACGCACAACGCGATGATCATGAGAGGCAAGGCGTTCATAGCTGCTTCAGGAAGAATCCATTCAGGTTTGCAAGTGAATTAAGAATGCATGAGCCTCATATAGCTCAAGGCTTCGCGGCGCGCAAGTGACTTTTCCAAAAGCCATACGCAAAATAGAACACCAAGCCCGCGGCGAGCCACAAGCCGAAGCGCGCCCACGTGACCCACGGCAATCCTGCCATCAAATATATGCACGAACCGATGCCGAGCAGTGGCACGAGCGGCACAAACGGCGTTCTAAACTTGCGCGGACGATTCGGTTCTTTGTAGCGCAGAATGATAATACCCGCACACACGAGCACGAACGCGAACAGCGTGCCGATGTTCGTCAACTCGACGATTTCGTCGATGTTCGCCACTGCGGAAATGGCCGCCACCACGACGCCGGTCCAAATCGTCGTAATGTGCGGAGTTTGATATTTCGGATGTACTTTCGTGAAATACTTCGGCAACAAGCCGTCGCGGGACATGGAGAAGAAAATGCGCGGCTGGCCATATTGAAACACGAGCAGCACAGCGCTCATTGCCACGACGGCGCCGAGTGCGACAATGCCCGCAGAAACATTCGAGCCGACTTGCGCAAACGCTTCCGCGAGCGGGTCCGCAACACCGAGATGCTGCCATGGCACCATACCCGTAAGCACCGCGGCCACGATCACGTAAACGATCGTACAAATGATCAATGAGCCGATAATGCCAATCGGCATGTCGCGCTCCGGCTTTTTACACTCTTCCGCCGCAGTTGAGATTGCATCGAAGCCGATGTATGCAAAAAAGATCAAACTTGCCCCGACCCATACACCGGAAAAGCCGTTGGGCATGAAGGGCGTCCAATTTTCCGGCTTGACGAATTTGATGCCGGCGTAGATAAAGAAAAAGAGAATGATCAGCTTGATCGCGACCATGACGTTGTTCGCGCGCGCGGATTCTTTCACGCCCACAACCAGCAGCCAAGTAATGACCGCCACAATGAAGACTGCGAGAAAATTGAAGATAATCGGAATGCCAAAAATCGAAGGATGATTGAGCCATGCTTCGTAAGGCAGCGACTGCGAAGGATTGAGCGTCCCTGCTGCCACCCGTGAGGCCGCTTGCACGGCCGAGCGATAATCCACCGAAAGCCAAGCGGGAATATGAATGCCCAAACCTTCACAGAGTTGATGAAAGTATGCCGCCCAACTGATGGCCACCGCCACGTTGCCGACTGCGTACTCGATGATCAAATCCCAACCGATGATCCATGCGACCAACTCGCCGAGCGTGGCGTAGGAATACGTATACGCGCTGCCCGAGATCGGCACCAATGAAGCAAACTCGGCATAGCAAAGCCCGCAAAAGGCGCACGCGATTGCCGTGAGCAAAAACGAGAGCATGATAGCCGGCCCGGCGCCGGGCCGAATGGCATCGCCGGCGACTGCGGTGCCCACCGTGGTGAAGATGCCCGTTCCGATGATTGCGCCGATACCGAGGGCAATCAAATCCACCGGGCCGAGCACTCGTTTGAGATGAGTTTTGGTGGAAGCGTCAGCATCTTGTTGCAATTGGTCGAGATTCTTGGTGCGGAAGATGTGCATAAAGGCCATCCGTCGGTTAGAGTACGCCGCCAACAGAATCAGAAGTTGTGTTGTTTGTTGATTGCAAAGCGAAAGGTTCAAAAAAAGTGGCACTTGTATACAGGAAAAATCTCTAAATAGCAACGACTTTTATGAGGTGAGAAAGAACCGCTTCAACATCGGTTGAGAAGAATAGCGGCATTGGTTCCGGCTAGCGGCTGACAAAATTCGCCCTCCCCCTTTGCGACAAATAAACCAGAATAATGCCGACGATCACGCCAATAAGATAACCATAAGGCAGGCTACTCGCGAGCAGCCCGACTAAAACCGCGATGGGCAGTTCGGAAGAGGAGGCAAAAAGATCGCGCAAAAGCAGCATGAGCGCCAAGCCTTCGAACAAAAGCACCACGCCCAAAATCGGCAAAGGGAAAACGCCGGTGATCGTATCGAAGCCTTTACCAAAGAACAATCCGAGCAACAAATAGAATGCGCCATAGATGATGACCGAGCCGCCGGTGCGGCCACCGAAAGCATAATGGCCTGCCATGCCTCCGGAGCCGTGACACGTCGGCACGCCGCCGAAAAAGGGATTGAGTAAATTCATCAATGAATACGTGAAGCTAATTTGGCGCACGGTGAGCTTGCGTTCGGGGAACAAGTCTTCGGCGATTTGGCGTGTGGCGAGCACGGAGTTGCCGAGCGAAAGCGGAATTTGTGGCAAAGCGAGTAGAAAAAATCCACTCACGATATCGTTCCAATGAGGGGCATGAAAGCTGGGAAAGCCCAAGCCGAATTGTTGTGTAACGGTAGCCCAATTCCATTTGAAAATGAAAGTATAGAGCAACCCGAGCGCAATGACAAAAAGCGCCGCGGGATATTTCTTATTGCCAATAAGAAAAATGGTGAGCGCAAATGCGAAGAGCGCCAAGCCATAACCGACGAGACCGTCGGCGCGCACATAGTCCTTCACTGCCAGCGTGGCGAGCTGCAGGCCGAGTCCGAACTGAATGCCGCGCACGACGCATTTCGGCACCCAGCGCGCAAGTTTGTCGATCAAGCCCGTGAGTGTGAAAAAGAGCATAACCACGCCGATGGCGAGGCCGGCGCCGTACAAAACCGAGCCGTTCACTTTTTGCGCGATGACGATGGCGGCCATGGCCTTCAGCGGCTGCACGGGCATGGGCATGCGATAACGCAAGCCCGTCAAAATCTGCATCACGCCAAACATGATGAGCACACTTGCGCCGTCGAGCTTGGCCGCGAGGGCAACGCCGACGATGAGCGGCAAGTCCGTGCCGACGTCGCCAAAAGCGCCGGCAAGCTCGTTGCGATTGAAGCGCAGAGGCGCAGAATTTTTTGTGTGTGAGGAGAGTGTGGCGTTTTTCATAATGAAAAAACTGGCAGGCGACGATCAAACGGAGATTTGAGATGTAATCAATGCGGCAATGTCTTCGGGCAGATTAAAGAAGCCGAGTGCGCCACGGCAATAAACCGGTTCCCGCAGAACCCGAACGTTTTGCAGGATTAAACCGTGCGGTCCGGCGAACCAGCGCGACGAGCTTTCATGCACGCAATCTTTTGCCTCAGCAACAGCGATGACGGCGCCTCTGGTCAAGG
>JABWAN010000623.1 GCA_013361015.1 Candidatus Zhuqueibacterota bacterium
ATTCTTCGGCAGCGCGGTTATTCCAATCGCCGCGATTCGGAACCTCTGTGATTCCTGCTGCAATGTTATTGGGCAACGGCTGGCGAACGCCTTTCTTGACGGCCTCGTAAATGTACCGATCTGGATTGTCCCACAGCAAACTCCAGATTGATGCCGTGCTTTGCGATGCCTCTGCAAAAGCATTTGGGCATTTCTTCTCTGCCGCATCGAAGAGAAAAGGAATGATGGTATTTTTGCCGATGTATTCGGTGATGTCCTCTTTCGTGTAATATGCCCCCATTTGTTTTTGGTTGACGATTTTTTCAAGAATATACCCCAAAACGTCGGGGTTAATCTCTTTGTCGTTGCGCAAGGGCCGTTCATCGAGATGCCAGTGCCACTGTCCAAAAAAGTCATACAACTTGACAAAAGCGGTATCGGCGATGCGAATGCGGTCGCCGTATCGTTCTTCGATTTGATGTGGCTGGAACAAGCCGCCGTTCAAATAGGGCACTTTTCCCAGAAGCTGTCTGACTGCCGGTGTACGTTGACGTTCCTTTTTCGCAAAGCCTTCAAAGAAAAGACAACACAAGAACTCCCTGTAATAACGATTGGAACCGCCTTTACGGCTTTGTTCCAGCTTGGTGCGCAAATAATCGGGATCGCCATCAAGAAAGTTTTTCTTCTGTACAAAATAGATGAACATCAACCGGTCGAGCATGAAAGACGCATACCAGCTTTGCAGGCTTTCATCGGGTATGCCCTGAATGAACTTTGTGAAACTGGCATGTTCAGTTTTGAACTGATCGTAAAAACGCTTGGTGATACGCTCGACATCGAATCCGCGTAGCCGGCCTGTAACATCCACGATGGTCAGGGTATCTTCGTCTTCAATGCTAAACGCCAAATTTCGCAGTTTTTGGATGAGCGCATCACCCGGCTGGCTGCGATGGTAAGCATGTTCGCGGGTCGCAATCGGCTTGCCGGGTTCGCGTTTCACCCATTGCCAGATTTGATTCCCGGCTTTCTCATCGACAAAAACGATCAGGTGCTCGTGGTGAGATTTCTCCACCACTCTCTCAATTCTTTTGCGCATTTGATAGTCAGGGATGCCTTCGTTGGCCGAAGCATCATAAAGAAAAGCCACTACGCCGCGTTTTTGCGCCACGGCTCGAAGAGAAAACCGCTTTCCATCGACGGTGAATTCACGCGACGTGGAGTGGCGATCCCATCCCAAGAGATCTATGAAAAGTGTTTTGAAATCAAAATTGCGAAGTGTTTGGCGCGTTTGCGCAATGTTCAGAGTCATGGTTCGTATTTACCTCCTATAAACCCATCGGGCGAAGTCGGACTTGCGCATGACGGTGCTGCGAAATTTCACAGCGTTTTGTGCGCAAGTCCGACTTCACTGCCGTGATAATCCCAATGAGCAGATGATCCGCGGCTCCTGCGGCTCATCGGTTTCGTGAATTTGACAGAGACGGCCCTCTTCACGCAGATCGAGCACGAGTTGCGCGAGTTGTTCGTCGGAAATGCCGCTGCGTAATTGGCGATTGAGCGTGTCGACTGCTGTTGCACGCAGCGGATAGCGGTAGATTTCTTCAATGGCTTTATCAAGCGCTGAATTCGCGAAGAGTGTGCCCTTCACCTGTTGAGCGTATTCTTTCAGCCGCTCATACGTCCGAAACCGCGCGCCTGAAGGCCGTCCCAATTGGCCGCCAACAGTTTTTTCCTCTGCGACGACGAGTTCGATTCCCTTCTTTACCATGTCATGATGGTTCTCGTGACGGGGCAACACCGGCGTTTCCGGCGCACAAGCCGCGGCTTGGAGAATGGCAAATTGCGACTCGGTAACATTCTTGCCACTCTGGTCAATCCAAGCCAATGAATCATTGTCTTGAACGGTGCGCAGATAAACCAATACACCCTCCGGTGCGCTCGGACTCGGTTGATGCGGCTTGGTGGAATAAACGACGTTGGGCAATGCTGCAATACTTTTCTCCAAACTCGGGTCGGCGGTGATGGCCTGTTTCCAAATTTCGTAGGCCTGTGAAGTCAAATCCACCTCGCGGTCACCTTCCCCGTCGAAGATACCGGCCTTCTCCGTATAAAGGTCGCGTAGCGTGTTATCATTGCGGTCGTCTTCAAAATAAGCTTCATCCGTGCCGACGACTTCGGCATTTTCCTGCAAGCGTTGGCGCACGCGGCGGCGCAGTTTGATAATTTCCTCCACGCCATCCGCCGGCAAAAAAGAATAGCAAAGAATGTTCTCAGACTTTTGGCCGATACGATCAACGCGGCCCGCGCGTTGAATCAGGCGAATGATGGCCCACGGCAAATCATAGTTGACCACGATGCAACCGTCCTGTAAGTTTTGGCCTTCGCTCAACACATCCGTCGCGATCAGCACACGCAATTCATCTTCGGAGGAAATTTGCTGACGCTTCTCGTTGCTGACAGGACTGAAACGCCACGCGAGCGCAGTGGGATCGGGCGAGTCACCGGTCACGCCGGCCAATTGTGTGATACCGCGCTTTTGAAGTTGTGCTTCGAGATAATCGACCGTATCGGCAAATTGTGTGAAAACGAGCACCTTCTCGTGCGGATGCTTTTTGGTGAGCAACTCAAAAAGCGCGTCGAGCTTGGCATCCTTCTCCGGTTGCCACGCGCCATTTTTTTGCAAAATTTCAAATAACACCCGAGCGTCGCTTTGTAAATCTTTTGCTAATGTTTCCTCGAAAAGGGTGGGCCTCAACCAAGAGAAACGTTTCTTGAAATGCTTTCTGTAGATGTCATAAATTTCAGCGGCGCGGCGCTTGAAATCACCTTCAGTCAGTGCAGCCGAAGTTTCCGGCGGCGCTTGCTCCTCGTTCTCATCTTCTTCATCGAAGAAATCAGAAATGCTTTCGTCCGCATCGTTAAAGCGCGCATCGAGCAAACCCGCGTCTTGCGTGCCGATGGGTAACGGCAGGTTGTTCTCGATAGCGTGGAGAAAAATGTAATTGCGCAAAATGTGGCGTTCGAGAGAGAGCAAAAAGGCTTGGCCGCTGCTTTCGAGGCGTTTGAAAAGATTGGTGCGGCAAAATCCCATGAGCCGCCGGCCCGCGCGTGAAAGAAAGCGCAATTGTTTCTCTTCGTCCGGCGTAGGCGGTTGGTGCGGCGAGGCCGCAGCGTAATTGCCCAAGCCGTAACGCGGCACTTTCAAAGCGTTGATCGCCTCCACAACCTCATAGCTGTAAAAGCGCGCATATTGATCGTTGGGATCACTATCGTGGATGGCGAACTTTGCGGTTTTGGGGACGCGCGTAGGGAAATAAGAGCGCGTGCCATCCGCAAAGGTGAGATATTTGCGGTTGTTAGTGGGATCCGTCTCCGCATAATTGTCTTGGATGAAACTGCGCGTGCGCCGCACGAGATAAAGCTTCATCAGCTCGCGCCAGTCGTCGGCATGCCGGCTTTTTTCAAAAGCGGCTAAAGTTCGCGGTGAACATTGGTGAAGGCGAGTGAATTCAATTTCACCTTTCACTTCTTTGAGATATTCTTCCGGGCGCGCTCCCAAATCCTGATCCTCCGAGACGAAGAGGCGCAGTTGGCTAGCGAGGTCGAGATACGTTTTGTTGTAGGGCGTTGCGGAGAGCAAAACCACCTTGCTCTCATTCTCTTGCAGATATTCTTGAATCGCGCGATAGCGTTTGCCTTCGCGGTTGCGCAGATTGTGGCTTTCATCGATGACGACCAAACGATAGCGCCGCAGTTTGGGCAGTTCTTTGATGACCCGACTGAGCGAGAGAATGCGCGCCCGCAGACGATATTGCTCGCGATAGTCTTCCCACATGGGCACGAGGTTCTTGGGGCAGATGATGAGCGTTTCGAGTCCGTGATCATCTTCAAAGATGCGCGCCAGCGCCGTCGCCATCAGCGTCTTGCCCAGACCAACCACGTCGCCAAGCAACACTCCACCGCGCTTATTAAGATGATGCGCCGCGATCTTTACGGCAGCGGTTTGAAATTCAAAAAGCTTGTTGTCAAAATCACGAGGAATATGAAATTCAGCGAGGCCCGCGCGCGCTTCGTGCGAGAGGTGGTACGCGATCTTGATATAAATGTGATAAGGTGAAAGCGGTGTTTCGCGCGCCCAGCTTTCTTCGATGACCTGCACCAGCTCTTTGGAAATGTCCATGCACCAGCGATCATTCCAGCGATCTTCAAACCACTTCGCCAGTTTATCGCAAGCGTCATGATCGAGCACGTCAATGTTCAATTCACCTTGTTGCGAAAGGCCGGCAAGCGTCAAATTGCTGCTGCCGAGATAACCGATGGCGGGATTGATGGCGTCGGCG
>JABWAN010000624.1 GCA_013361015.1 Candidatus Zhuqueibacterota bacterium
CTTGCTGAGCAACAGATCGGCTTCGAGCTCCGAATAGATGAGCGCATTAAAGGAACGCACCTCAAAACCGAAGGCCAGATCGAGCGGGAGCCAATATGGAAGGGCAAGTTGCAAACGATGTTCATTCAAACCAAAAGCGCGCTCGGGCACGAACGCCGCATGCAAAATCTCGGTGCCCACAACGAAGCGGCTGTGCTGAAACGACATGGCGGCGGGATTGAGGCTACTCAACCACAAATCCGAGCCGTCCGCGGGGTGCAACAAGACTTGTCGTTGCGCAGACGCGCCCTGCGGGGAGAAAACGAGGAAAAGGCTAGCAGCAATTGTAATGCGCATGAGGCGTGTCCTTCGCGAACGGCGCAATAGTCTTGCTGTCATAAAAGAAATCCGTTTCCGCTTTTTGAATGATAAGACTGTTACTCAGGTGTTTGCATTCCATTGGCGAGAACAGAACAGGCAAGAACGGTACCACGAGCGGAGCCGTTCTGGATTTGTTAGGAACACCAACACTGGCAGGGCTTTTATGCTCGCTCTGCAATGCTGCACCACGAACGACTGTCACATGCGCATAGCAAAATTGAAAGGGGCACTTACGAAAATGGAAATCCTTGCAATCGAGTGGGAGATTTTTATCTTCCCATTAACAACTCAGCTCGATTCGGACAGAAATCACGGCGCTCCGGCAGAATCGGCGAGGAACGATTCAGATTTTTTAGCTTACTTTTTTCGGAAGCACTTTTATGTGCGAAAAGTTTTCGCCTTTGTAGAAAAGATTTCACATGCCGGCGCCTCTGCGCGCCATTGCTGCTTACCTTCCATACTCACTTTCTTGCCTATGCCGCTCTTTCATTTCAATGCTCAGGCCCCCTATCGCATCAACGATCCAAGTCGCATTGCCACTCCCAGGCTGCTCATTTTTGAAGATCGCGTGGCGCGCAATATTCAACACATGCGTCAGCAGCTTGAACACATCGCCCCCGGTTCGGGCTTTCGCCATCTCTGCCCGCATGTGAAAACCAACAAGTCGACCTGGATTACACGCCAGCTTGTGGAAGCGGGTATCACCGACGTCAAAGTGACGATGCGCGAAGTTGAAGTGGCCAGCAAAGCCGGCGCGAAAAATATTTTCGTTGCATACCCACTTCTCGAGCATGAGGCGCGCACACTCGCGCATCTGCTTAAACGACGTCCCGAAGTGAATTTTCAAGTGCAGATCGGTTCGCCGTCTCATGCCCGCATACTCCAGCGCGTAGCTGAAAATGAAGAAGTCATTTGGAATTGTTTTCTCGATGTCGATGTCGGCATGCACCGTACGGGCATGCAGCCGGAGAATGCGCTGAAAACGTTTGCGGAGATTTCTTCGCAACGCTGCTTCAAGTTCGCGGGCTTGCATGGTTATGACGGTCACATTCATTATCCGGAAGCGGAGAGACGAAAGGCTGAAAGCGAACGCGCGATGGCGAAGCTGCTCGATCTGTTGCACGCCTTCCGCGCGCTTAATGTTAGTGTGGAGAGAATCATCGTCGCCGGCTCGCCGACCTTTCAGCATGATCTCGAAATACTCGTGCGCGAAATCAACGACGGACCGCGTGTGCAAGTCTCACCCGGCACGTGGATATTGTGGGATTCAAATTATCAAAAGATGATGCCGGGGAGTTTTGAAATCGCCGCATTGATACTCGCGCAGGTCATGGACGTCGGCAGCGAGTCTCGCATCACGCTGAACTTGGGGCACAAACGCTGGGCGGCGGAGAGCGGGAAAGTTGAATTGTTCAGCCGAACGGGAATGCAAGTCGTTTCATTTAGTGAAGAGCATACCGTGCTCGAACATGCCCCCGAAGAAAAATTCGAAGTGGGCGATTACGTTTTGGTTGCCCCGCGTCACGTCTGCCCCACGGTAAATCTCTGGGAGGACTTCACGCTCATCAATGGCGAAGGCGAGATTGCCATCATGTCGTCGCCGGTAGACGGGAGGAATCGATGAGCCGCATCTTCTTTCATTTTCTTGCGCCCGCGTTTATTGCGCTGGCTATTCTTGTCTTCGCCGGAATCGCGCCGCAATTTCGGCAACAAGTTCTGCTCGACTTCGCGGTGATTTATTATCTGCTGATTCTGTATTCATATTACAAATTTGGGCGTCAAACTGCACCGGCGCCCGAGCTCACTCCGCAAAAGCGCGGCGGCGGAATTTCGGAAGACTTTCGTGAGATCGTTTTGCGCGAGTATGAATACGTGCAGGAAACCATGGCGCAAGCCATGAACGATCGCCACACACTGGTCAACTATTTTCTGTTAGCCACCGGCGTGGTAATGGCCACAATCGGCGCCGTCTATAGCACGGAGGGTATGTTCTATTCGCCGTACAAGAATCACCTCACGATTGCAATATGTTTAACGCTCAGCATCGTGGCGTGGATCTATTTTTTGAAAATCGTGCGGCTGCGGCAAGCGTGGTGCGATAGCTGCGCCGCGATGAATCGCATCAAGCAGTTCTTTTTGGTGAATGAAGGCCTCTCGGATGGAGATGAGCGCAGCCCGTTTTTGTGGAAGAGCAATACCATTCCACGCGCCGACAGGAAGGGCAACCTCTTTCATTTGGAAGCCATATTAATCAACTTTATCTCTTCGCTCGCGGTTGCCGCAGTGAGCGTGTTGCTGTTGCCCACGGATTCCTGGCGCATGACGTTTTGGATACCCGCGGGCTTTTTTCTGCTCTTTTTGGCGCTGCAATTTTCGGCATACACAGTCTTTTTAAAGGAGAAAAAAGCCAAAGGCGCGGCCGCCGCGCCGCAAAAGTTGCACGTGTTGGATAGCACACACCAACCTCGGCAGGTCGTGCTGCACGAAGAGCGACTTGCCTTTGACGGCTTTTTCAAAATCAAAAAAGCGGTGCTGCAGTTCGAAAAATTCGACGGCCGCTTGAGCGAAAAAGTCGAGCAGCTCAGCTTTATGCGCGGGTATGCTACCGCGATCTTGCTCTACGACGAAGCGGCGCACGAGTTCATTTTCATCGAGCAGTTTCGTTATCCCTATTTTGAAGAGCAGCGCACGAAAGGCTGGATGATCGAAATCGTCGCGGGCATGGTGGATCACGGCGAGTCTCCGCGCGAAGCTGCGCAACGAGAGACGATTGAGGAAACCGGCTTTGCGTGTGAAGAGGTAAAACCGCTCGCGGAGTTTTATGTATCGCCGGGCAGTTCCGCGGAACGCATTGCAGTTTTTTGGGGCAAGCTCGGAAAGAAAATTTCGGAAGGCGGCGGCAAGAAAAGCGAAAATGAAAATATCCGCCTGGTGCGCATGCCCGTGGCCGAGGCTTTTCAAAAATTAGAACGGGGAGAATTTCAAGACGCGAAAACGATTATTGCGTTGTTGCACGCCAAGCCTTTGCTCATGCGCGTGTGAGCTCGAGCGACTTGCCCATCTTGCCTAGGCCTTCGCCTCTGCTTTGAACGCCAGGCCCCAATCCCGCAAGCGTCGGATGATCGGCATTACGCTGCGGCCCTTCTTGGTTATGGCATATTCCACTTTGGGCGGAATCACCGCATGAACGTGGCGCGAGACTAAGCCATCGCGCTCCAGCTCGCGCAATTGCTGCGTGAGAATCTTGTGCGTCACAGGCGTCAAATTGCGCTTCAACTCACCGTATCGCCACTTGCGCTCGTGCAAGCGCCATAGAATCGGCATCTTCCACTTCCCACCCACCACTTCGAGCGCCAACTCCACCGGATTGTTATAGGACTTTCCGCGAAACTCAAATCTCGGCATATGTGCTTTCTACTTTCCTGCAAGATAGTAGCGCACTTTATTGTGCCTACTTGACGAAAGTAGAAACACAGCTTAGATTGTGCAAGAAAATTTTACTGCACTTTCATCATCACAAAGGAGCCCATCATGAGCGCCAATATCGACGTTCTCAATCCCAGCAAACCCAAGCGCGTGTTGCTCGTCGTCGCCAATCCCTCCGAGTCACAAACCACTGGCTGGCCCATCGGTTTTTGGGCTGCGGAGATGACGCACCCTCATTATGAATTTACCGAGAAAGGCTATCAAGTCGATGTCGTTAGCCCGCAAGGTGGAAAGGTGCAACTCGATTCGTTCAGCGATCCACGCGATGCGAGCGGCTACTCCGCGCACGATTTGATTAGCATGGGCTTTTTGAACACGCCCAAGCTCGCGGCGTTGCTCGAGAATACGAAGAGTATTGCAGAAGTGAAGATCGCAGACTATGACGCGCTGTTTCTCGCCGGCGGGCAATCGCCGATGTACACGTTCATCGACGATGCGAAGCTGCACAAATTCGTCGCGGATTTTTACGAG
>JABWAN010000625.1 GCA_013361015.1 Candidatus Zhuqueibacterota bacterium
TGCGCTGCCGGGCCTTCAACCTCCTCCCATTCCGGTCAATCTCGTTGCCAGCCTTAACTCCGGCGGCTTTATCAACCTGAACTGGCTGGAGAACGACACGACGATCAATGCAGCCGCAGACTTCAAGATTTTTCGCAGCATCACTAGCGGCAGCGGTTTTTCAGAGATTGACAGCGTCGCGACGGAAAACTACACCGATTACAGCGTCTCTCCTAATATCAGATATTATTACAAGGTTCAAGCGTATAACGCGGCGGGCAGCAGCGCGTTAACCTCGCAGGTCAGCCGGCTCGCCGGTCTGAGCGGTAATCTCACCGGCAACCTCACGTGGAGTCCGCCCGGTGCTATTCTTGCCGGCGCCGTAACTATCCCGGACGGCAGCTCGCTCACGGTTCAAGCAGGCGCAACGGTCAAGGCCGCTCCCATTGTCGGCTTGGTGCTGAAAGTCTTCGGCGCGTTGAACGTCAACGGCACGCAACAAGCGCCAGTGCTTTTTGATCGCAGCGACACCACCGGCGTGTGGAATGGCATTCGCTATTTTGCCGGAAGCAGCGGCGCGATCACTTGGGCAATCATTCGAAACGCTAAAAAGTGCGTGTGGGTGGATTACGTCGATACAATCGTTTTGGATCATTGCACGATCTCGGACTTTACCGAGCAGGGCGTTTATCTCTTCGAAAGCGCGTCGACGATTAAAAACTCCACCATCGCAAATTCTGCAGGCGGCACCCAAGCGATCTACGCCAACGGCGTCGGCAACTCGCAAATTTTGAACAACGTCATCAGCAACGCTCCGGTCGGAATTCGGCGCGTCGGCAATGCCGGAACCGGATGGATCACGATCAACGGCAACGACATTTCAAATTGTAGCAACGCCGGCATTCTCATTTCCAACGCGGGCGGGGAAGCGTTCAACAACTATATTCATCATTGCCTTTGCGGCATTCGACTCCAAACCGGCGCGCACCCGGATATACACGACAACGATCTTTATGCCAACAAGAATGGGTTGTTTCTCGAAGGCGCGGAGCCGACGGAATTGAAATGGAATAATTTCGGGTATACCGCCGGCGCGCCCAATCCCAACACCGGCGCGAGCATTCGGATCGATACTTTGAGCGTCACAAATAATTTTATGGCGCAGAAGTGGAATAATTTTTATAATGGGGCTGCGCTGGATATTTCCAACAATACGGCGACCACGCTGATCGCCACGGGCCAATATTGGAACGCGCAAGCGCTCAACGGACCGATTGACGTTTCGTTGCCCAAAGCGAGTCACAATGCCAATGCAGGCCCCACTGGCAGCACGGGCAAAGCGGTATCGAGCGGGCAAGAGGTTTTGGCGCGGATTCCGGATGATTATGTTGTGGAGCAAAATTATCCCAACCCTTTCAATCCGAGCACGAAAATTCGTTTTGCCGTGCCGCAACGATCTCTGCTGTCATTGACGATTTATGATCTCACCGGACAGCGCGTGCGTGAGTTGATCCCGGAGAGAACTTACGACAAGGGCTAGGTCGAAGTGACTTGGGACGCCACCAACGATAACGGCATGCCCGTCGGCTCCGGAGTTTATTTCTATCGGCTCTCGGCGCTGAGTTTGGAGAATCAAAAACGTTTCGAGCAAACGCGGCGCTTGGTGTTGATGCGGTAAGTTGGAAACTCAAACAGTGCGTAGCGGATCGTCACCGGTTTTCAATAAGAAATTTCATTGATGTACTCAGAGTAATTCACCTAAAATTCTGCAAAGAAAGGTTACACCATGCCTCGCTCAAAATACTCGGTTGCTTCGCATCGCCGTCGCAGAAAGCTCCTCAATACCACGAAGGGCCGTTGGGGCGGCAAGAGCCGATTGCTGCGCAGCGCGACCGAAACCTACGAGAAGGGTCTCACGTACGCGTATCGCGACCGCCGCAACAAACGCCGCGCGTTTCGCCGTTTGTGGATCGTGCGTATCAATGCTGCCGTGCGCGCCGCGGGCATGACGTATTCCGCGTTCATGAACGCCCTCAAACAAAAAGAAGTCAATCTCGACCGCAAAGCGCTCGCCGATCTCGCCGTTAAAGATCCCAACGCTTTTCAGCAACTCGTCCAGCTTGCGCAAGCTTAGGTGCCGATTTGATCGAAGCCATTCTCAACGAGCTGGAAGCGCTCAAACATAAATTCGATGAGCAAATCGTTGCGGTCAATTCGGCGAACGCCGTTGAAGCTTTGCGGATTCAATACCTCGCTCGCAAAGGCGAGTTTCCGCAATACTTCAAGAAATTGGGAGAAGTCCCGGCCGAAGTCCGGCCCCAGCTTGGACAAAAACTCAACGAGCTCCGCGACTATCTCGAAGCCGCGCTGAACGCGAAGAAGGAACTCTTCGGCCAGGTCACGCGCGGCCCGAAAGTCGATCTCACCCTGTCCGGCATTCCCCGCCGTCTCGGCACGCGCCATCCTTTGCTCAAAACGCTCGATGAAATCAAAAGCATTTTCATCGCGATGGGATTCTCGGTGGAAAGCGGCCCGCTCGCGGAAAATGATTATTACAACTTTGAAGCGCTGAACATCCCGCGCAACCACCCAAGCCGCGATATGCAGGATACGCTGTATCTCTCCGACCCCATGCGCGAGGAAGGCGAAACTTATTTGTTGCGTACGCACACCTCTCCCGTGCAAGTGCGCACCATGCTCAAGCAAAAGCCTCCCATTCGCATCATCGCGCCGGGCCGCGTTTTCCGCAAAGACAATCTCGACGCCACGCACTCGCCGGTCTTTCATCAAATCGAAGGCTTGTATGTTGATGAAGGCGTCACCATGGGCGATCTCAAGGGCGTGCTGCTCGCATATGCGCGCAAGCTGCTCGGCCGCGACATCAAAGTGCGTTTTCGTCCGAGCTATTTCCCGTTCACCGAGCCGAGCGCCGAGCTGGACGTGTGGTTCCCCGCAAAGAACCGTTGGATGGAATTGCTCGGCTGCGGCATGGTCAATCCCGCGGTGTTCGACATGCTCGGCATCGACTCCGAAAAATACACCGGCTTCGCCTTCGGCATGGGCATCGAGCGCGTCGCGATGACGAAATACGCCATCGACGACATTCGCTACTTTTACGACAACGACGTGCGCTTCTTGCAGCAGTTTTAAAAAAAAATGGGGACACAAAAACAAAAGGACGCAAAAAAACATTTTCGTGTGCTTTCAGTATTGTGTCCCTTTCGGTTGCGGCTCGTCCGCTTTATGTTTCTACCCTTCATCTTTCTGTCTTAGCTTTTGAATGGTTTTGCCAGCAATAGTTTTGCATTTCGCGAACAATAGAAAATGAAATTCACCTACAACTGGCTGCGCGACTTCCTCGACACGCCGCTTTCCGCGCAAGAGGTCGCCGAGCAATTGATGCTGCTCGGTTTTGAAGTCGAAGACTTCTCTTCGACCTTGCCCAACCTCGACGGCATTCTCGTTGCGAAGGTTGTTGCATGCGAGCCAATTGCAAATTCCGATCACCTCAAGCGCTGCCAAGTCGATATTGGCAAGGAGCGCCTCGAAGTGGTGTGCGGCGCGCCGAACGTGGCGAGCGCGCAATGGGTCGCATTCGCACCGGTTGGCACGACTCTTCCCGGCGGCTTGCACATCTCCGCGCGCAAAGTGCATGGCGTCGTTTCGCACGGCATGATTTGCAGCGAGCACGAGCTAGGCCTTTCCGATGAAGCCGATCGCATTCTGGTTTTGGATCAACAAGAAACCGCGGGGACATTACTTCGCGACGTGCTTGAAAACGATTGGGTCATCGATATTTCCGTCACCGCCAATCGCCCGGACGCCTTGGGCATTATCGGCATCGCGCGTGAAGTGGGCTTGCGTACCAACACGCCGCTCAAGTTGCCCAAGATTCGTTTGAGCGAAAGCAAGCAAGCCCTCAACAAACTCGTGAAGATTCGCATCGACGACGCGGTCGGCTGTCCGCGTTACGCCGCGCGGCTTCTGCAAAATGTTGCAGTGAAGCCTTCGCCCAGTTGGATGATCAAGCGCCTCAACGCCGTTGGCATTCGCGCGATTTCGAATCTCGTCGACGTCACGAACTACGTGATGATGGAAACCGGCCAGCCGCTGCACGCATTCGATTTCGACACGCTCGATCAAGGCACCATCGTCGTGCGCCGCGCGCAAGACGGAGAAAGGTTCGTCACCCTCGACGAGCGCAAGCACAATTTGCAAGCGCACGATCTGTTGATTTGCGATGCGGCCGGCCCGGTTGCGCTCGCCGGCGTCATGGGCGGACTCAATTCCGAAGTAAAAGACGCGACGCGCAACGTGCTCATCGAATGCGCGCATTT
>JABWAN010000626.1 GCA_013361015.1 Candidatus Zhuqueibacterota bacterium
GAGCCACGAGCTGCGCACGCCGCTCAACGCCATCCTGGGCTTCTCCGAGATGATGGAGCGCCAGATGCTGGGTCCGGTCGGCACGCCGCGCTACGTCGAGTTCGCCGCCGGCATCCACCGCAGCGGGACGATGCTGCTGCAGCTGATCAACGACATCCTCGACATGGCCAAGATCGAGGCCGGGCGGCGCGATCTGCACCGCGACCGGGTGGATCTCGGCAGCGTCGCCGCCGACGCGCTGCTGGTGATCCGCCAGCGTGCCGAGCAGGCCGGGATTGCCCTCGACGTCCAGGTGCCGGCCGCCCTGCCCGAGTTCTTCGGCGACCAGCGCGCGATCAACCAGATCCTGGTCAACCTCCTGACCAACGCCGTGAAGTTCACGCCGCAGGGCGGCCGCGTGACGCTGGCGATCGCGCACGCCGCCGATCGCTTCACGCTCACCGTCTCCGACACCGGCTGCGGCATCCCGCCCGACCTGCTCGACCGCCTCGGCACGCCCTTCTTCCAGGTCGAGCAGTCGCTGACCCGCAGCCACGAAGGCACCGGCCTCGGCCTGGCGCTGACCAAATCGCTCACGGCCATGCACGTAAACAAACGAAACGGCGCGGTCTGCAATTGTGCGGCATTCACCGGCGCGCCGCAGTATGCGAGACAGAGATTGACTCCCACCGTGCGCAGAAACGTGCTCTTGCCCGACATGTTCGAGCCGGTGATAAGCGCGATCTCGCCCAATTGTGCGATGGCAAAATCATTGCACACGCGCGCAGCTTCGGGCAGCAAAGGATGGCCGAGCGCGCGTGCGGAAAGCAACGGCGGGCCGTGATCAGCCCGCACCTCCGGAAAAATATAATCGGGATGCAAGTAAGCAAAATTCGCCAGCGCGTTGTAGGCTTCCAATTCATACCACGCTTCCAGCCAAACCGGCAAGTGTGTTTTGAGTTCGGACTTGGCTTGTTCCAAACGATACCAGAAATAAAAATCCCATGGCATGAGGAGATTGAGCAACAGCCAGAACATTTGGCCGCGTTGCATGCTTGCGGCTTGTGCAATGGCCGCGGCGCGTTTGAGATGATGCGAGGGTTTGCCGCCGGGCCGGCGGAACGGCGCACAGATTTGCATCAAATGCGGAGCGCGCGTGTAAGGATGCTGCTCGAGATAGCGCGCGACGATTTGAAACGGGCGCAAGCTTTTTTCCAAATGAAACGCTTCATCGAAAAGACGGCGCAAATCGCGCATATGCAACACGTACGCATAGCCATACGCCATCACCGTAAAAGGCCAGAGCAGCGGCACGAGCTCAAATTGGCGCAAAACAAACAGGCCGAGATTGAGAGCAGCAAGCATGGCCAGGCCGATGGTCCAAT
Organism: Candidatus Zhuqueibacterota bacterium; assembly: GCA_013361015.1. GTDB lineage: Bacteria > Zhuqueibacterota > Zhuqueibacteria > Zhuqueibacterales > Zhuqueibacteraceae > JABWAN01. Next base: position 1,365 of record JABWAN010000626.1, read on the forward strand.
TGCGCAGCTTGGCAGGATTGCCGGCGCGTTGCAACCATGCTTGCAATTGTTCGCCTTCCCAGCGGCCGCTCGCCTCGCTCCGCAGCAATGCCCCGTGCAGCGCAAGCCGGTCGCGGAAAGTTGCCAAAGGCTGCAATTCACGAATGAGATTTTGTCTTTGCAGAATGAGTGCAGGATCGGTGTGCGGATGCAGCAGCCATGTGCGCAATCTTTTGCTGCCGCCGAGCGCAGTTGTGGTATCGAGCAGATGCAACAGCGAGCGCTCGCCGAGAATATTCAAATCCGCGGCAAACGGGTGCGTACCGGCTTCGGGCGTGAGATCTGGTTTCGGTATCTTCTCCCAATGCAGCGCCATGCGCGCCGCGTGCTCACCTTTAAGGCGATGCCAAATGCGATGGCGTGCCAGGCTCTGCTCAACGCGGTTGTGTCGTTGTGCCAGCACAGCGAAAGCGCTGGTTAGAAGGAAGAACAGCGTCCACGCAACCGCATCGTTGAAAAACTGACTCGTCAAATATACGAGCACCACGCCGAGCAAAACCAGCACGAGCCGGGCGCGCGAAAATTTGCGGCTGAGATTTTCCAAAGCTGCAATGCGCCGTTCCAAGCGCGGCAGCAGGCGGGCAAACCGTTGATGAAGTTTATTTTTCATGGCGGCGCGAATATCTCATTCCGCGTGCACTTAGTCAAGCCCGAACACAAAACGATTGCCAATGGCGACGGGGGAGATTATTTTGGCGAAGAAAGTAACCGGTAATTCAGGCGAACGCTCATGTGGAGGAAGCTCATGAATGAAGTGCAGCGCATTCGCGCAACCATGCAGGCGCTCGCGCAATTGCGCGGGAAATGGTGCGGCTCCGGGCGCGGCGAGTTTCCCGGGATGCCGCCTTTCGAATATGAAGACGAGTTGTCGATCAAAGGCGATGACTTTGAGGCGGTCTTGCAATTCGAGCAGCGCACGTGGCAGAAAGACCAACACGGCAAGCTCGGCGCGCCGCGGTATTGGGAAACCGGCTTCCTGCGCGCGTTGGCCCATGGCGTGGAAATGACGCTTGCACACAACGGCGCTCGTGTGGAGGTGTTGCGAGGAGAGCTCGATCCAACCGCTTTGCGCAAAGGGGCCGTGCAGATATCGCTCACGAGCACGTTGGTAGGGAACGACGAGAGTGTACTGCAAACGCGCCGCGAGTTTCATGTGTCCGGCGACCGGCTCAAATACAAAGTTGCAATGGCCACGCCGAAAGCGCCGGCGCTGCACCCTTATCTCGAAGCGGAACTGGCGCGCGTCGGATGGTTTGAGCAACTGCGGTAACAATGTGGAAAATTTGTTTAAAAAAAGAATTGGCATTTGCAGATTTCTTACTATTTTCCGCGAAGTGAGGCGCATCATGCTACAGATATACATAGGAGGCCGGTCGTAACTCGACTAATTCACCGCCGGCCCACAGGAGTTGATGCCGCTTAGGATCGGGTGGTGGGGAAGAAGAAAGCTATGACAAACTCATCGCGCGAATACACCTTGCGATTTTCGGATCGCCAGATTATACCACTCGGACGAGTGGCGCTGGCCGTTCTATTCGTTCTGCTCTCCGGGCTGGCGCTGTATTTCCTTCGCCATCTTATTACCCCCGTTGTCATCTCGGTTTTTCTCGCCTACTTGCTCGAGCCTTTGGTCAATGCGTTGGAAAATCGCGGCGTGAGACGGTTGTGGAGCACGATCACCGTGCTGTTTGGATTCTTGGCGCTGTTCGGCCTCGGTATGGTGCTGCTGCGCGAACAAATGTCGCATGAGCTGGAGGTCATCCTCGCCAATGTGCAAATTGACAAACCCGAAGCGCTGATCGACCAGGCCAAGGAAAAACTAAAGGCTTCATTTCCAACCAAGGGCGGATTGATCGACATGTTCGCGGGCGTGGCCTTGCACTATCTCAAGTCCATCTTAGGCCCCGGCGTCACGGGCATGACCGAAGTGCTCTCCGCGTTCGGCGCGACGATCATTATTCCATTCCTGGTCTTCTTCATATTGAACGACTCCCATGCGCTACAAAAAGCGCTGGTGCAGCAAATCCCGAATCGCTATTTCGAAATGTCGCTGAGCTTGCTCCACAAAGCCAACGAGCAGCTCGGGCGCTACATTCGCGGCGTTTTGCTCGACGCTGCGATCGTGGGTACGATGGTGGTCATTGCGCTCATGCTCTTGAATCTGCGCTACGCCGTGTTCATCGGCATGCTCGCCGGCATGGCGAATTTGATTCCCTATTTAGGCCCGGTGGTGGGCGGCATTCCGGCCATCGTCATTTCGGTGATCGACAACGGCAATTTCTCCGGCGTGCCATCGATTCTACTGGCGTTCGGCGTGGTGAAAATCATCGACGACGTCATCGTGCAGCCGCTCGTGGTTTCCAAAAGTGTGGAGCTGCATCCCGTCACGGTTATCATCGCGATTTATGTGGGCGGCCATCTCGGCGGAATTTTGGGCATGATCGTCGCCGTGCCTTTGGTTGCAATCATAAAAGTCAGCTTGAGTATTTTGCATTGGGGCTTCACGAAATACTACATCTTCCGCCAGCCCACATTTGCCGATCTGCCGGTCGAAGACTCATTCGCAATCGTGTACGCACGGCCCTCGCCCTCCACCGAGGAGTCCCCGGTTGCTCGCATTCCCGCAAATCTCCCGGAAGGCTCGGAGCCGGAGCCGTCAAAGACGCAGACGCCCGCCACGTAGTCCTCATAGCACTGCCAGCGTGCAACTGCGCTTTTCGCTTCAAAACTTCAGCTTCTTCGGCTGAAGCTTTTTCTGCCAGCCGATTCCGTTTTGCCGCAATTCCTCATTTACGCGCAGATGCGCCCTGGATTTTGAGTCAGTGAAACCGGACTTCCAGCCACGCTTTATTTTTGTTTGTCGCTGCTCGTTCTTGCGTTCATCTCCTATATGTTATCTTGCTCCATC
>JABWAN010000627.1 GCA_013361015.1 Candidatus Zhuqueibacterota bacterium
TCATACGCGGACGCCGCGGCCAAGAAATACGTCGAGCTCACGCCCATGGGCGAATACATCGAAGACTATCACATTCTGCAAAGCACAAAGGAAGAGTTTGTCATCGGCGCGATTCGCCATCATCTTGAGCACTCCGGCATCCCCGTGGAATTTTCAAAGGGCGAATGGGGGCCGGGGCAGCAAGAAATCAATTTGCGCTACGCCGGCTTTTTAGAGATGGCGGACCGCCACGTGCTCTACAAACATGCCGCAAAAGAAATCGCGCTGCAGAAAAACTGCGCCGTGACTTTCATGGCAAAGTGGGACGAACGCTACGCCGGCTCCGGCATGCACCTGCACGCGAGCTTGTGGGATCAGTCCGGAACGAGAGCGCTCTTTCCCGGGGAGGAGCCGCTCGGTGCGCTGCGCACCTCGCCGCTCTTTCGCCATTTTCTTGGCGGATGGATGGCGCACTTGCGCGAGTTGTTCCCGTTTTATGCGCCCTATCCAACTTCCTACAAACGCTTTCGCGCCGGTTCCTTCGCGCCCACGGGCATTGCATGGAGTTGTGATAACCGCACCTCGGGCTTTCGCATCATCGGCCACGGCACGGCATTGCGCATCGAATGCCGCGCGCCGGGCGCGGATGCGAATCCTTATCTTGCGTTCGCAGCCACGCTCGCGGCCGGACTGGACGGCATTGCAAAAAAGATCGAGCCGCCGGGGATGTTTGCGGGCGACGTGTATGCCGCGCTCGATCTGCCGCAAGTGCCGCATTCGCTGGTCGAAGGCATTCGCGAGTTGGAAAACAGTTCGTGGGCGCGGGAAATTTTCGGCAACGATGTCCTCGAACATTACTTGCACTTCTTTCGCACGGAGCAGCGCAAGTTCGATGAAGTGGTCACAAGCTGGGAGCGCGCGCGCTACTTCGAGCGCGCGTGAGCTTATTCGATAGAATTTCAACGGTGTTCTGCCCTCATGCGTTGTCATTCCTTTCCTAGTCCTTGCCTCTAACCTTGTTTTGAGCTTTGTGCCGAGTGCCAGCGAAAATTTTTCCTAGCATGACCTCAGGGAGAGGGTTGCCAAAGACTGATTTGCGATTACCACAACGGAAAGTTCACAACGCCAACGATTGAAATTCATCTCAACAACAACATTCATTACAAATGTCCAACACCAAAACCGGAATACTCGAACTTGAGCCGAAAGGCTTCGGTTTTTTGCGTCAAATCTCCAACAATTTTGCCCGCTTGCCCGGCGATGTATTCATTCCTCCGCCGATGATGTTGCAATATCGTTTGCAGCAGGGTGCCACGCTCGAAGTCACGGCCGAAGAAGGCCAGGGCAAAAATCGCGCGCTGGAAGTCATCTCCATTCAAGGCTTGCCGCCCGAAACCTGGATGCAGCTCACACAGTTCGAAGCGCTCTCGGCCATTTCTCCCGAGAGCGCATTGTGGCTCGAAATGGAGCCGCAGCGCCACACGCAGCGGATCATCGATCTTTTCGCGCCGATCGGCGAAGGCCAGCGCGCGCTCATCGTCGCGCCGCCGCGCTCCGGCAAAACCATGATGCTGCAAGACATCGCCATGGCCATTGCAAAAAATTATCCCAAACACGACCTCTTCGCCTTGCTGCTCGATGAACGGCCGGAAGAAGTGACGGAGTTTCGCCGCAGCATGAAAGGCACGGTGCTTTCGAGCAGTTACGACGACAGTGTCGCGAATCATTTGCGGCTGGCCAAACTCGTTTTGGATTATACCAAGCGCCAAGTGGAAGCGGGAGAAAACGTGGTGTTGCTCATCGACTCGCTCACGCGCACGGGCCGCGCGTTCAACATTGGGCAACAAGGCAGCGGCCGGTTGATGACCGGCGGCTTGGACGCGCGCGCGCTCGAAATCCCCAAAAAAGTTTTTGGCGCCGCGCGCAAAATTGAAAACGGCGGCTCGCTCACCATTATCGCCACGATCCTCGTGGATACCGGCTCGCGCATGGATGATTTTATTTTCGAGGAATTCAAAGGCACGGGCAACATGGAATTGGTGTTGGATCGCAACCTCGCCAATGAGCGCCTGTTTCCGGCAATCAACATTCGCGAGAGCGGCACTCGGCGCGAGGAAAGGCTATTCGGCGAGAAGACGGAGGCCCATCAAAAACTGCGGCGCGCCATTCAAAACCTTCCCCCCAAAGAAACGATTCAAAAAATCCTGCAACTGCTCAAAACGTTTCCAAACAACGAGGCGCTGTTGGAGAAATTCGCCTCGTTGTGAGAGGGCGTTCCGAATCGGCGAGCGTATAACGCTGAGTCTATGTGGATTGCTGTGGGTAATTGTGCGGCAAAGAAACAATGGGTGGAATGCATAACGAAGATTGCATGCCGGCGAAAAGCCCTACTCTCAATCGTCACCTCTTTCAAAAAGTAAAGCCCCTGCTTTCAAAGCAAAAGCTGGACACGCAAACGGAATAACACATATAATCTCTCCGGTAAAGTAGCAACCTCCCGCACTTGTCGATGTTCCGACAGTCGAGCAAGAGATGAACAGGCAAAATACAAAGCCAAATGCGAAAGGTGAGCAGAATGCGCAAGCAAAACGCTGAACGGCATTATGCCGAGCGCATCGGTTGGTTGCGTGCGGCAGTTTTGGGCGCGAATGACGGCATTGTCTCCACCGCAAGTTTGGTGGTGGGTGTGGCTGCTTCGCATGCCGCGCAAGGCGACGTGCTGATCGCCGGAATCGCCGGATTGGTTGCCGGCGCAATGTCAATGGCCGCGGGCGAATATGTCTCCGTAAGCTCGCAGGCAGATACCGAAAAAGCCGATCTCGAACGCGAGCGCCATGAACTGGAAACGGACGAAGCCTTCGAGCACAATGAGCTTGCGGCGATATATGTGCGGCGCGGGCTGGAGCCTCTCCTCGCGCAACAAGTTGCAAAGCAATTAATGGCGCATGATGCGCTTGCGGCCCACGCGCGTGATGAACTGGGTCTATCGGAAATGCACGCGGCGCGTCCCCTTCAAGCTGCGCTGGCTTCCGCAGCCACCTTCGCGGTGGGTGCGGCCCTGCCTCTTTTAATGGTGCTACTCAGCCCCGTGGCGAACATGATTCCGCTTGTGGCTGGCAGTTCTCTCGTATTCTTAGCACTATTGGGAGCCTTGGCCGCTCGGGTAGGAGGCGCGAATGTCGCAGTCGGCGCCGGACGGGTCACGCTGTGGGGCGCTCTGGCAATGGCGGCCACCGCTGCCGTCGGCGCGCTGTTCGGTAATGTCGTTGCTTAAAGTTGAAGTGCCACGCACGTGCAACGTGCCTGGCACTTGATGCTATTTCGCCAAAATCATCTTCTTCAACGCGCGATAGTTATTCACCTTCATTTCATAGAAGTATACGCCCGCGGCCCACTCCGAAGCGTCGATCGTGATTTTGTAACGTCCCGCAGTGAAGTAGCGCACAATCGGCCGCCGCGCGGGCTGGCCGAGCGCGTTATAAAACGCGAGGCGCACTTCTCCGGCTTGCGGCAGGCTAAAGGTGATCACGGTCGTGGGATTGAAAGGATTCGGATAATTTTGTTCGAGCGCATAGGCTTCCGGCACGAGCACATTCGCGAAGCTGCTTTCATGCTCTTTCGCGAGCGATAAGCTTCCCGCAGTTCCCACTTCAATGGCCGCGATCGCGGGCGGACGCTTCACGCTGGATATTGAGCGCACAAAATCGAGATTGAGCTGGCCGTCGCTCACCACGACGCCCGTAATCGAGCGCCGCAGCGCAACATACTTCCCACCCGCAGCAACCCACACGTCCAAATCATTCACCACAATATTGCCTTCCGCAGTCGCGTCGATCAAACGCCGATTTGCTTCGTTGTCCGCAATCTCCACGAAGTGCAGGATCAAGTCATAGGCGCCGTTCGGCACGTCGAATCGATACGACAACTCCGCTTTCTCGTGCAAATCTTGATACAATGGCGATTCCGTCGTATTCGCAATGCCGGTCGTCGTGGTTTTGGCATAACCCAAAGCCGTATAGCCCCAACTGCCGGGCGCATAGCTTTGATCCGCACTGAAAAAGTTGCCGTTCGTCGCCGTGTATTGTCCTCCGCCCGCATTAACACGAATGATCGTGGTTGCGGCCAGCGCGGTGACGGTGACATTTACTTCCGCGGTATCTCGCGCTCCGAGATTGTCCGTGACGATCAAACGCGCGAGATAATTGCCGGCATCGTTATACGTGTGCGACGGGTTCGCGATCGTTGCGCTATCGCCGTCGCCAAAGGTCCATTTGAACGCAGCAATATTGCCGTCGCTGTCCGCAGAGTTCGAGCCGGTGAATTGCACGAG
>JABWAN010000628.1 GCA_013361015.1 Candidatus Zhuqueibacterota bacterium
TCTGCGATGAAGATAGCAAGAAGATAGAATTTTGCAAACAAATATTTGTCCGCGCTGCACCAACAACTCGCCGCGACCAAATTGGAGCACGAGCAAACCGCGCTCAAACGCCAAATCGCGGCCACGGGCCGGCAGATCGACAATCTCGTGTATGAGTTGTACGGGTTAAGCGAGGAGGAAATCAAGATCGTGGAGGGACAGGCTTAAACATTCACTTGCCTTGCGGCGCAAGGGTTTGTACTTTTGGCCAAGTTTCTTGCGGCTTGACCAAAAACGCGCTTTGCAATGGAGATGAATATGCTTTCAATAGTTTTGAGCGACCTCGAAAAACAAATCAGCCTTTTGTCCCGCCAAGAACAACTCTGGTTGATTGAAAAGTTAGTTCGCCGTCTGCGAGAAGTTGACACAAACGGCAACTCCGCAAAAGCAACCGAGTTCGACGACCAGCTCGCGCTCATGGCGAGCGATCCTGAAATGCAATCCGAATTGAAGCAAATCGAACAAGAGTTTCTTGTGACCGAAATGGATGGCCTGCGATGACCACAAAAGAAATCCATCGCGGTGAAATCTACTTCGTTGATTTGAATCCCACCCAAGGCCGTGAACAAGCGGGACAGCGCCCGGTGTTGGTGCTTTCAATTGACGCGATCAATAAATTGCCGCTGGTCGTGACCGTCGTTGTCGGCACCAAAGGCGCGAATATCTCGCGCGATTATCCCACCAACATTCGCATCTCTCCCGCAGAAAGTGGCTTGTCTCTCGAAACCGTGTTCATGGGTTTCCAAATTCGTTCGCTTGACCCGAGTAGATTTCCCGATGCGCCCGCAGGGAAAATTTCAGATTCCGTTTTGGAAAAAGTCGAAAACGTTGTGCGTTATTGTTTGGGGTTATAGCGGAGCAATCTCGTCGAACGCATGCTCGCGCTGCACCAACAACTCGCCGCGACCAAATTGGAGCACGAGCAAATCTCGCTGCAATGTCAAATCGCCGCCACGGACCGGCAGATCGACAATCTTGTATATGAACTGTACGGCTTGAGCGAGGAGGAAATCAAAATTGTGGAAGGGCAGGCCTAATTATTCAGAGGCTTTGCGGTAAAGAATCGAAGGCAATGACTAAACATTCGGATAATCGGGAAAAAAACTCTCTTTGCACTCGCTTTCTATTATCTGGAGATTCTTGATTGCGTCTTCGCAATCGTCTTTGTTTAGCCTGAATTTTCTATCTTGCATGTATCGTGCTTGCCGAGATTGCTCTTGCAGTCTAAAATATGCTCTTTTGAAATCCACATCAAGGGATGGATACTTCTTGCGAAGTTTTTCTTCCCTTTCCGCGTGACTCTTGGCATGATCGTTATTTTGATCGTAAAAAAGTGCTTCGATGCAATGCACGGCAATGTAAAACGTGACCGTAACAAACCAGTCTGGAAATTGTGTTTTCTCCGGTTCTCCTAAAAACTTCAGCATCTCTTTGTTGTGGCGAACCTTTGCCAAGTGCTCGCTGGTATTTGGCATACTATACGATGCGCTGAATTTGGTTATAGAATAGTTTTTTTTCGAAATCCACGGGATTCAATTCAAAGTTAAACTTCACATAGGGATAATGATTCAGCATCGCCATTTTTGCGTCAAAGATTGGGTCAAGCGTGGCATTGCGAACGTCTTTGGTTATGATCAGCACATTCACTTCTTTGCCCAAGTCTTCAATCCAAACTGATTCAATGCCAGCGCGGCCGGATAGTATCAGCTTAATTTCGGAAAAAAAATTATGCGCTTGAAAAGTATTGCTATCATCAATTATCCATACCTCGCTTGGAGTTAAGTGAACGGTTGCACGGTTGCCCCAATCTGTTTCAAAATATGGAGCCGGGGCGACGCTAATGGTCCTGCCAAATGATTTTGTCATGGTCATTTCACTCATTTGGTTTCTCACTTTCCTTTTCTGATTCAATCATTCTTTCGTGATACTTTTTAAAACTCTCATCCAAAGCCCGAATCACTCCAGGAATAATCCCGATCGGCATGTTGATCTTGGCAACTACTTCCGCTCCCGTTTTTTCATTTGCGCCAGGCAACGGAGGCGCGAAATAAACAAAGTTCAGTTGAAATTCAAACGGTGTGGATTGTACAATGAGGTGATTGGCATAAACACCGCGTTTAATTTCCGGTGAAGTATAACCGATCTCTAGTTGTTTAGGCGCGTTTTCAGATTTTTTTTGATCGGACATTGTAAGAATGCCTTTGAGTGATTTCTAGTATGAGAATTGGGAAGGAATGCCGGCAAGAGCAAGATAAACAGCGCCAAATTAGTTTCAAAGTTAAAAGTTCTTTTGCAATTTTTTTTCTCATCAATGTTACTACCCAATAGACTTCAAATGTGCGCACAACCTCAGGATAATTGAGACAGGAAGAGTGAACAAATCGCGCCACGACCGCATGGTGGAACTGGTCGAACGCATGCTCGCGCTGCACAAGCAACTTGCCGCAGCCAAATTGGAGCACGAGCAAACCGCGCTCAAACGCCAAATCGCCGCCACGGACCGGCAGATTGACCATCTCGTTTATGAACTGTACGGGTTGACTGAAGATGAAATTAAAATCGTGGAAGAGAGCAAATGACGACCGACTCCGTAGGAGTTCAATGTTTATAGAAAAGAGCTTCCAATCGCCTCAAAACTCCGAAGGAGTGACATGTGAAATGGCTCGCAAATCACGCGACAAAAACCGCAACATGCCACTCCTTCGGAGTTGAGCGATACACGTAAGCTTCGATCTATAAACATCGCACTCCTAGCGGAGTTTGAAAATCGCGCCACGACCGCATGGTGGAGCTGGTCGAGCGCATGCTCGCGCTGCACCGGCAACTCACCGCGGCCAAATTGGAGCACGAGCAAATCTCGCTGCAACGTCAAATCGCCGCCACGGATCGGCAGATCGACCATCTCGTGTATGAGCTGTACGGTTTGAATGACGAAGAAATAAAATTCGTGAAAGAGAACACATCGCGAACAACTCAGCAGGAGTGACATGTGAAATCCCTAAAGCCCTCCGGCATCCGCGTCATTGCCATTTGTGTGTTTCAGCGCGAAGAAAGCATTTTAGTTTTTGAAGGCTATGATTCCGTCACCGGCGCGCACTTCTTTCGGCCTTTGGGCGGCGGCGTGGAGGCAGGTGAAACCTCGCGCGCGGCCGTGGCGCGGGAAATCGCCGAAGAACTCAGCTTACAAGGCACTGACTTCGAATTTGTGGGCGTGCTCGAAAACATCTTCGCGCTCGACGGCGTACCGAAGCACGAAATCGTTTTTGTGTACGACGGCCGTTTTGTTGATGAAGCCGTCTATGCCCAGCATGAGTTGCACGGCTGGGAAGCGAACGGTACGCCTCTACGCGCAGTATGGCGCGAGCTCGATTCGTTTAATGAAGAGCATCGTCTCGTGCCGGAGGGCTTGTGGGACTTGCTGAAATCACGTAAACAAAATCCGGAAGGTTAAAAAGAATGCCAAGCATGAAAAAGCTTTTCGCTGCGTTGCTTTTACTCGCCGTTGCCGCACATGCTCAAACCGCGCGTGAAATCTTCGCGCCGTTCACGGCCACTTGGAAGGGCGTATTCAAAATCTATACACACGACGGGCGGCTCCTCGATCAAATCGAAATAGAGCAACACTATTGGTGGGAAGGCAACGTGCAGCGCGCGACGTTCGTGGAAAAGAACCGCGACGGCAAGGTTACGCGCGCGCAGGCGAGGAATTATGAAGCGCAAAACAAGCTCTATTGCGCGGTGGAAAAAGACAGCGGCGAGAAGTCACTGCACCAAGGCCATTATGAAGACGGTGCGCTGTTTTGGTTTCGTAAAGAAGAAGGCAAGATGGAAAGCTTCAAAGAGAGAGTCGTGCTCGGGGTTGCAGGAAAAGAGTATCACATTGACGGTTTCGGCGTTTATGGCTCCGGCAAAGACGTCTCGCATTTGTTGTTCGAAGGAAGATATTTTGAGGTGAAGAAACGATAAGCTTGGAGTGATGGAGTGTTGGATTAATGGAGCAATGGAAGCCAAGAGGCCAACAATCCATCATTCCAAAAACCTTTACTCCTCCCACATCCGCGCGCGGGCGACGGCGCGTTTCCAATTGCGATAGAATTGCCCGCGCGTTTCGGCTGTCATCTGCGGACTGAATCTCTTTTCGACGCTCCAATGTGCAGCGATATCCTCCAAACTCTTCCAATAACCCACCGCCAACCCTGCGAGATAAGCTGCGCCCAGTGCGGTCGTTTCCGTCACCGCGGGCCGCACTACCGGCGTGTTGAGAACATCG
>JABWAN010000629.1 GCA_013361015.1 Candidatus Zhuqueibacterota bacterium
CATATCCCGCGGGTGTGCCGGTCCCGCGGCCTTCGAGCGCATCGCTGCCGAGAAATTCGAGGTGGCGCCGCAATTCATAAGTGGAAATCTTTGCCATTGCCGCATGGCCGAGAGAATCAAGTCGCGGTGCTTGTGTGAGGCCACGGTTAGGAATGACGAGAGCGAGAAAAAAAGTCAAAGACGTTAAGCCGGACCATAACGTCATCGCAATGTGTGGCGTGGGCGAGATCATATCGTCGATTAAACGTGTAAACCTCTCTGTGCAATTCGTGGGCATAAAGCAAGTGCAGCAAGATATTGTTTGCGGTGCGAGATGCAATCTTTTTTTAGAATGAAGTTGTGGCTTGACAAGGCGTGATGCCTTTGTTATATTATTTCGGTCTGTCCAGCAGTTTTTGTCTATTTGCTTTCAGGAAAGCAATTCCTCAGGACGTCTTGCGCGCGGTTTCACCACTCCTCTTTGGCTGTTGATTTTCAAGTTCCGTTATTTGCCAGGTGTTCATGTCGCGGTAGTTGGGATGTTTGTGTGTTTGCAGTGTAAGTTTTCTACCGCCACGCTCAAATCGTGAATGCGTTTCGGAAAAATGGACATGAAGAAAATCACAGAGCATATCTCCCCTCATTTCTACTAAGGATAATCAGCCTATGAGAAAATTGTACGCGAGTTTATTGTTTGCCGCCCTACTGTCGTCAAGCCTGTTGCTTGCCGGTACGACCGGGAAGATTGCGGGCACGATCACGGATGCCGACAATGGTGAGCCTTTGCCCGGCGTCAATGTGGTGATCGAAGGCACGGCGATTGGCGCGGCTACGAATGTGCAAGGGTATTTCGTGATTTTGAATGTGCCGCCCGGTGTTTACGCACTGCGCGTGACTTCAATCGGCTTTACGGCACAGCGCCTTACCAATGTTGCAGTGAAAATCGATCTCACCACTGAAGTCAACGTTCAAATGAAAACCGAAGCGCTCGCGGGTGAAGAAGTCGTGGTCGTCGCACAACGTCCCGTGGTCGTAAAAGATGTTTCTTCGAGCCAGGCCAATTTGAGTTTTGAGGAAGTGGAAGCGCTGCCCGTGGTGAGTGTTCAAAATGTAGTGGCGTTGCAGGCCGGCGTCCGCAGTGTCGATGATGGCATTCTGATTCGCGGCCAAAGTAATCCTCAGACATCCAGCGCCGCCAATCAAACCGCATTTGTCGTGGACGGTATCACCTTGCGCGATGAGCGCAATAATCGACCTTACACCGGTATTAGCTACACCTCCATCGATGAAATTCAAATTCAGACCGGCGGCTTCAACGCCGAATATGGTAACATCCGCTCGGGCATCGTCAACGTGACCACCAAAGAAGGCGGCAAGGACCGTTATAGCTTTGGCATGATTGGGCGCTACAGCCCCACCGCGCAGAAGCATTTCGGCAATTCGCCGCACGATCCGAACTCTTACTGGATTCGCCCTTTTATCGATGATGCCGTGTGCTGGACGGGAACGGACAATGGCGCATGGGATGCATATACTATCCGGCAATATGCGCCCTTTCTCGGCGGATGGAACAAAGTGGCGCTAGATCGTTTGAAGAATGATGATCCAACCGACGACCTGACCCCGCAAGCCTTACAGCAACTCTTTCTTTGGCAACATCGCCGCCAACTCGATATCGTCGATCCCGATTACGATCTCGATGTGAGTTTGGGCGGGCCCGTGCCGTTGATTGGCAAGGCTCTGAAAGATATGCGTTTCTTCGCCTCCTATCGCACCACGCAGGATATGTATATCATTCCGCTTTCGCGCGACGGCTATCGCGATTACAACATGCAGTTGAAACTCACCGCAGACATAACACCGAGGATGAAGCTCATGGTGGAAGGCCTTGCGGGCCGGGAGCGCGGCACGAATGACAACAATGGCGGACAGCCGGGCATCTTTCGCTCGGCGGGCAGCATCGCCACGGTGCTGAATCGCGTGAACTATATCGATACGCGCATGTTCAACACGGATTACTGGGCGCCCACCTCGATTTCTCGCAACAGCATCGGCGCGAAGCTGACGCACATGCTCAACTCTTCCACTTTCTACGAAGCCACTCTGCATCGCTTTCAGTCCAAATATGAAACCGCGCCGGGCCGGGCCAGAAACACGGCACGGATCTACGAATTCGGCGACGGGTATTTCGTGGACGAAGGGCCGTACGGGTTCTATGGTTTTCCGGCTCCCGGTTTGGGCACGCCCGATTTCCGTATGGGGTTTGGCATGAGCAATTCGCGCGACAGCAGCGAGGTGACCGTTTACAGCGCCAAACTAGATTTTAACAAGCAGGTCGGACGTTATAACAACTTCAAAGCCGGCTTCGAAGTTGTTTACACCGACAATAACGTCGACTATGCTTTGATCGACTACTATTTGCCGGACAATAACGCGCGTTCGCAGTGGCACACCTTTCCCAAACGCGGCGCCTTCTACGTGCAGGACAAGCTCGAGTTCGAAGGCATGATTGCCAATCTGGGCTTGCGCTTTGATTATTCCCACGCCGGCGGCGATTGGTACGTGCTGGAGAATCCTTTCGATTCGGCGCTCTCGGGTGCAAAAGCAGATGGCTTGGATACGCTCCTCGCCAAAGAGCCGACCGAAAAGAAGTTCAACGTCAGTCCGCGCGTGGGCGTCGCTTTCCCCATTTCCGTGAACAGCAAACTCTTTTTGAATTACGGCCATTTCCGGCAATTGCCCACGCCCGACGATCTCTTCTTGTTGCGGCGCGCCTCGGCCACCAAAGAAGTGACCCGGCTGGCCAATCCCAATAATCCGCTGCAAAAAACCGTGGCCTATGAGTTGGGCTACGAGCACAATCTCTTCGATCAATATCTTTTGCGCCTCGCGGGTTATTACAAGGACGTTTCGTTGCAGCCGCGTTTGGTGAACTACTACAGCCGGCGCAATGTGGTGGATTATTTTGCCGCGGAACCGGTCAACTACGAAGACATTCGCGGGTTCGAGTTTACCCTCTCAAAAAATCGCGGCAATTGGTTTCAAGGCTTTTTGAATTACACTTATCAAGTTAACACGCGCGGCAATTTCGGGTTTGACGAATACACCGACGTGCGCAGCCAGCAGCAAAATTATGAGAATTTTACCCGTTCGCACTATCAAGTCAAGCCCTTGCCCGCACCCTTTGCGCGCGCCAATCTGTACTTTTTCTCGCCCGCGGATTTTGGGCCTAGAATACTGGGCCAGAATTTGTTGGGTGAGCTGCGCTTAAATGTGTTGGCAAGCTGGTCTTCTGGCGCTCACTATACGCCGCCGGGCGGCTCGAATATCAAGGATCTGCAAGATATTCTGCAGTGGAAGGATTTCTATAACGTGAATCTGCGTTTGAGCAAGACCTTTAAACTGGCGAACGCCGATGTGCAGCTTTTCATGGACGTCAACAATGCCTTGAATCTCAAGTACATGTCTCAAGGTGGATTCGTGAGGCTAGAAGACTATCAGTACTATCTGCAATCATTGCACTTCCCCGAAGACATCAGCAAGAAGCTGCGCAGTTTCGACCCGCTTTATTCGCCCATCATCGGCAACGATCGACCTGGCGACTATCGCACGGTGCCTTATGAGCCGTATGATCCCAACGATCCCGATGAAGCCCGCAAGAAGAGAATTCTTGAGACCAAGGCCTACATCGACATGCCGAATCAAGACTTTCTCACGTTTCTGAATCCCCGCGACGTCTTTTTCGGTTTGAATTTGTCCTTCAACTTTTTTTGAAACAGCAAAATGTTGTTCCCCAAAACCATTCGAAAGACAGAATGATCGTTCGGTAAATGATGTGAAAACTATTGCGCCCAATAATCATTCTGTCTTCTTCTTGAGGAAACCATGAAAACGAGATCCTATCAGATGCGCGCGTTGCAATTTCTCACGGTCGGGTGCGCGCTTGCGCTCAGCGCCGTAGCCACAGACAGCTTCGCGCAATATCAGCTCAAGTTCATGTCAGCAGGTTCTTTGCACAGTTGGTATTCCGCGATTGGATGTGAGATCGAAGTCGGCGGGCCGGTCGGCAACCAACAAGACGGCCTGCAATGGCCCGCCATTCATCCCTACCAGGATGCGCAAGCAGCCAAGGGCATGTGGATCGGCGCGGTGAATTTTACAGATGAAACCGGCACCACCTATCCGCACAAAGTCGTGCATGTCGGTCCGCGCGTCAACGGCGCGAACGAATTCTTCCCGATCGAATTCAAAATGGTGAGCCGCTTCGCACCGCCGGAAGTTACGGTAGACGGAGAGGCTTCCTTTGATAAACCCGTGGACAATGATGA
>JABWAN010000630.1 GCA_013361015.1 Candidatus Zhuqueibacterota bacterium
CTCGAGGCGGACAAGCCCAGACCCGCGGGCAACTACGTCTTTCCCTCGCTGGAATTGCTCAGTGTGCCGCCGGCGGAACAGCAAAAGGTGCAGAGTCGCGATGAGCTGCTGAGCCTGGCGCGCGTGTTGGAAGAGCGGCTGCTGGAATTCGACGTCGAGGGCAAAGTGGTCGAGATCAATCCGGGCCCGGTGATCACGCGCTACGAATATGAACCGGCGCCCGGCATCAAAGTCTCGCGCATTACCGCGCTCGCTGATGATCTGGCGCTTGCCATGCGCGCCAAGCGCATCCGCATCGTCGCCCCCATTCCCGGCAAAGCCGCGGTCGGCATCGAGTTGCCCAATCCGGAGCCGCAAACGGTTTACATTCGTGACATCATTGAAAGCGAAGAGTTCAAAAACTCGACTTCGCCGTTGACGATTGCGCTCGGCCAGACGATTTCCGGCAAGGTGTATGTGACTTCGCTCGATCGCATGCCGCACCTGTTGATTGCGGGCGCAACCGGCTCCGGAAAAAGTGTGTGCCTCAACGCGATTATTTTGAGCATTCTCTATAAGGCGCATCCCAAAGAAGTGCAATTCGTCCTGGTCGATCCCAAACGTCTCGAGCTGGCGAGTTATCGTATGCTGCGCAAGCATCATTTGGTGTATCGCGACGATCTCAATGAAGAGGTCGTTACCACCGCACAGAATGCGCTCGCGGTGCTGCGCAGCCTTGAATGGGAAATG
Source organism: Candidatus Zhuqueibacterota bacterium (assembly GCA_013361015.1). Lineage (GTDB taxonomy): Bacteria > Zhuqueibacterota > Zhuqueibacteria > Zhuqueibacterales > Zhuqueibacteraceae > JABWAN01. The sequence goes on from JABWAN010000630.1 coordinate 730, forward strand.
GAGAATCGCTACACGCTGCTGGCACGCGTGGGCGTGCGCAGCATCGCGGAATACAACGCCCGCTTGAAGGAGGGCAAAATCGTTTTGGAAGAAAACGGCGAGGAAGGCGGAGAGCCGGTCGACACGAAGCCGTTGCCATATATTGTGCTCGTCATTGATGAGCTCGCGGATTTGATGCTCACCGCTGCGAAAGAGGTCGAAGAGCCGATAGCGCGTCTCACGCAAATGGCGCGCGCGGTCGGCATTCATTTAGTCGTGGCCACCCAGCGGCCCTCGGTCGATGTCATCACCGGCGTGATCAAAGCGAATTTTCCGGCGCGCATGGCGTTTCAAGTTGCCTCGAAGATCGATTCGCGCACGATTCTGGATATGAACGGCGCCGAAAAGTTGCTCGGCAGCGGCGACATGCTCTTTCTCCCGCCCGGAAGCCCGGAGCCGGTGCGCATTCACGGCGTCTTTGTTTCTTCCGACGAGATCGAGCGCACCATCGAGCACATCCGCAATCAGCCGTTCTATGAAAAGAATCTCTTGCCCGTGCGCACGGAGGAACAGGAAGTCGGCGATGAATTTGGCCCCGCTGCCGATGGCCGCCGCGATGAATTGTTCCATGAAGCTTTGAAGTTGGTCGTGCGCCATCAACAAGGTTCCATCTCGCTGTTGCAGCGCCGCCTTAAAATCGGATACTCACGCGCCGCGCGCTTGATTGACGAACTGGAAGCCGCCGGCATCGTCGGCAGCTTCGACGGCAGCAAAGCGCGTGAAGTGTTGGTCGATGAATCTTATCTTGAAGAAATGGGATTGAATCAATGAAGGATTTTATTGCGCAGTTCTTCCATGACGTGCCGCCCAAATCACACCGCGCTCTCCCCAATATTGTCATTCAGAAGAAAATTTTTTCAGCACTGGCGCAGTGGTTCCGCTCAAAAAGATTCCTTCTGAATGACAAGTTGAAGTGGGGCGCGTCCGCGTTATTGTTCATTCTAACCATTGTCCCGGCGCAAGAGACTCTGGCCCAAGAGAACGCGAACAAGATCCTCAGCAAAGTACGTTCGACTTATGATGCGCTCGAATCGCTCTCCGCGGATTTCGAGAAAGAGTACACCTGGGCCCTCGCAGGCGAAACGCAAGCGTTGAGCGGCAAGCTCTATTTAAAAAAAGGCGACCGCTATCGCATCGAAACCGAGATGCAGACCATCGTTACCGACGGCAAAACGGTCTGGACCTATTCGCCGGAAAAGGCGCAGGTGTTTGTCGATAACATGGAGAAATCCAAAGAGAATCCCTTGCCGCGTGATTTGTTGGTAAAATACACGAGCGATTTCAAAGCGCAATACCTCCGCAGCGACCAGCTCGGCGAGGTGGAGTGCCACGTGCTCCTGCTCACGGCGCGTGAAGAAGAAGCGTTCGCGCAAACCGTCACCGTTTGGGTCGACAAGAAAACTTCCGTGGCATTGCAAATCGAGCAACGCGATCTCAACGACAACATTACGGTATATCGCCTGCAAAATCTCGCCTTGAATGCCAAGCTCGCAGATCAACTCTTCACGTTTACGGCGCCGAACGATACTGAAGTGATTGATCTCAGAAAATAAATCATGCCGCACTCTTCCAGTTCAAACGAGGATCTCATCATGATCAAGCCCCTTAGCTATCGTTTCACGTTGGTGCTAATGCTGCTCCTCACGGCGGCCTGTACGGATCACGGCCTGGAGCCGATTCACGAAGGCAGCCGCCTTACGGGATTTGTCGGCGCCTCGATCACAACCGCGCGCTCTCGCAGCTCGCGGAAAAGACCGGCCGCCACGTCACGGCGATCCAGCGCATGATCATCTGGGGTAATCACTCCTCCACCCAGTATCCAGACGTGAGCCATTGTCTGGTCGATGGCAAGCCCGCGAAGTCGCTCGTCGATCAGGAGTGGATCGAGAAGACCTTCATCCCCACCGTGCAGCAGCGCGGCGCGGCGATCATCAAGGCGCGCGGCGCATCTTCCGCGGCCTCCGCGGCCTCCTCCGCCATCGATCACATGCGCGACTGGGTGCGCGGCTCGCCGAGCGGGGACTATCTGAGCATGGCCGTGCCCTCGGACGGCAGCTATGGCATCCGCGAGGGCGTCATCTACTCCTATCCGGTGATCTGCCGGAACGGCGACTACCAGATCGTGCAGGGCCTCTCGATCGACGAGTTCAGCCGCAAGCGCATGGATCTGACGGACGCGGAGCTGCGCGAGGAGCGCGACGGCGTGAAGGAGCTCCTCGGCTGAAGCGAGCCGGACCGCCGCGCGCCGCGGGCCTGCTATAGTCGGAGCAGGAACCTGCGGGAGGATTCAGCATGACCGGCATCCTCATCGCGCTCGCGCTTGCCGCGGCGGCCGTCTACGCCCTCTTCAGCGTCGGCGGCTGGCTCACGCTCGCCTTCGTCGCCGCGGTGGTGACTCTCGCTTACCGGCGCGTGAGCCTGCTCGTCTTCACGGCGACGTTCACCGTGCTGCTCGTCGCCTACACGCTGTTCGGCGCGCAGAGCGCGCCGGCCGGCGTCTGGAAAGGCTTCCTGTGGCTCGCGCTCGCGGTGCTGTGGCTGCTCAACGTGCGGCCACTGCGCATAGCGCTCATCACGCGGCCCTTCATGAAGACGTATCTGCGTCTCCTGCCGGCGATGTCGGATACGGAGAAAGAAGCGCTCGAGGCGGGCACGGTGTGGTGGGACGGGGAGCTCTTCACCGGCGCGCCCGACTGGCGCAAGCTCCTCGCCGCAGCACCTCCGCGCCTCTCGGCCGAGGAGCAGGCGTTCCTCGATGGTCCGTGCGAGGAGCTCTGCCGCATGACCGACGACTGGGACGCCACCCACCGCCGGGGCGACCTCGCCCCGCACGTGTGGGAGTTCCTCAAGTCGAAGGGCTTCTTCGCGATGATCATCCCGAAGAAGTACGGCGGTCTCGAGTTCTCCGCCTTCGCGCACTCGAGCGTGCTCACGAAGCTCGCGAGCAGGAGTGCGATGCTCTCCTCCACGGTCGCCGTGCCGAATTCGCTCGGCCCCGCGGAGCTCCTCAATCATTACGGCACGCAGGAACAGAAGGACTGGTATCTGCCGCGCCTGGCGCGCGGCGAGGAAGTGCCCTGCTTCGCGCTCACCGGACCGCGCGCGGGCTCGGACGCCGCGGCGATCCCCGACACCGGCGTCGTGTGCCGCGGCATGTTGCACGGCCGGGAGATCGTGGGCCTGCGGCTCAATTTCTCCAAGCGCTACATCACGCTCGCACCCGTTGCGACCGTCATCGGGCTCGCCTTCCGCATGTTCGATCCCGAGAAGCTCCTCGGCGGCGAGAGCGATCTCGGCATCACCTGCGCGCTCATTCCGCGCACCACACCGGGCGTGACCATCGGGCGGCGGCACTTCCCGCTCAACGTGCCCTTCCAGAACGGGCCGATCCAGGGCAAGGATGTCTTCGTGCCGCTCGATTTCATCATCGGCGGAAAGAAGATGATCGGCCAGGGCTGGCGGATGCTCGTCGAGCAGCTCTCGGTCGGCCGCTGCATCTCGCTGCCGGCCAATGCCACGGGCGGCGCGCAGACCGCC
>JABWAN010000631.1 GCA_013361015.1 Candidatus Zhuqueibacterota bacterium
GGCGGAAAAGCCGCGAAAGCCATGCTCTTGCGCGACTTTTTGCAGTTGCTGAAAGAGAAATCCGGCAATCCCCTTTCCACGAAAGTCTTCGTGCACGACGAACGCAACTTCGGGAAATTCGTATTCCGGAGCAGCGATATAACGCGCGATCGCAATGATACGCTCTTTGCCGATCTCGCCTACCACGCCGACGAAGGCCATGCGCTGTTTGTAATCGAGATTCACCAAGTCTTGCGCTTTGGTGTGGTGCATGGTTTTGATATGCGCGTGGTAGCGCATGAAGATCGTGTCTTCATTGTGGGAATAAAAGAAGTCTTGCAGCAAACGCTCGTCGGTGGGTTTGATGGGGCGAAAACGAATCGGCTCGGAGTCTTTGAAGGCGCGCGTGGTTTCATACCAATGCGGATAGAGCCGTCCAATGGTTTCGAGCTTTTGGTCGGGATAAACATAATGCCGTTGCTTCATCGCCTCGAGCAATTCGCCGCGAAAATCCGGATGCGCGAGGTGAATTAATTCGAGGCTGCGTTGCCGCACGGATTTGCCGTGCAGATAGGCGATGCCGTATTCCGTGACAATATAATGCACGTCGCCGCGCGTGGTGGTGACGCCCGCGCCGTGCGTGAGATCGGCAACGATGCGCGAGACTTTGCCGTTCTCCGCGGTTGCGGGCAACGCGATGATTGGCTTGCCGCCGGGCGAAAGTGCTGCGCCGCGAATGAAGTCGATCTGCCCGCCGATGCCGCTGAAGAAACGCGGCCCAATCGAATCCGCGCAGACTTGGCCGGTGAGATCGACTTCCAACGCCGAGTTGATCGCTGCCATATTGCGATTCTGGCCGATGACGAACGGATTGTTCGTATGCTGCGAGGGATGAAACTCAATTAAAGGATTCTCGCGCACGAAGTCATACAGGGCGCGCGAACCCATCACGAAGCTGGTGATGGTTTTGCCGTCGTGCAGGCCCTTGCGCTTGTTGTTCACAACGCCGCTCTGCAAAAGCGGAACGAGGCCGTCCGAAAACATTTCCGTATGCACGCCGAGGTCGTTTTTATCGTGCAGGGCCTTCAACACCGCGTCGGCAATGACGCCGATGCCCAATTGCAAAGTCGCGCCATCGTGAATCAATTGCGCCACGTTTCGCGCGATTTGCAGCGTCACTTCGTCCGGCTCAAGAATCTGGTATTCGAGTAGCGGTTCTTCGTGTTCGAGCAGATGATGCAACTGGCTCACATGCAGCAGACTATCGCCGCATGTGCGCGGCATTTGTGGATTGACTTGCGCCACCACGCACCGCGCAACTCTCCCTACGGACTTCATCACGTCCACACTCACGCCCAAGCTGCAATAGCCCGCAGCATCGGGCGGCGAAACTTGAATGAGCGCGAGGTCGATGGACATCTGCCCGCTCTCAAACAGTCGCGGCAATTCGGAAAGAAAGATTGGGGTGTAATCCGCGGCGCCGGTGGCCACGGCTTGCCGCACGTTGGGGCCAATGAAGAACGCATTGTGGCGGAAATAATTCTCGTAGCGGGGCTCGACGTATTCCGAGCGGCCTGCGGTGAGCAAATGCAGAATCTCAGCGTCGGCGAAATGAGGCGCATTCGCGACCAATTGCCGCACCAATTCCTGCGGCTCGGCGCAGCCGGAACCAATGAAGATGCGGCTGTTGCGCGGGAGGTTGGCGAGAATTTCGGAGAGAGATTTTATGATTTTGAAGGAGGACATTGGGTCGCGATCACGTTTTTTTAGTGATCAGTTACCAGTTTACTGCGTACCGAGTAAATGTCATTCTGTAAGAATCTTCCCTGAACACTGCTAACCGATCACAACCACTTCCTCTCCCTCGCAAACTTCGTCAAATCGTCGCGAAAATTCGGATGCGCAATTTTGATCAAGGCCTGGCAGCGCTCGCGAATGGTCTTGCCGTGCAAATATGCGACGCCGTACTCCGTGACGACGTAATGCACGTCACCGCGCGAGGTGACCACGCCCGCGCCTTCTTTTAGGTGCGGCACGATGCGCGTGATCGTGTCATTCTTCGCGGTGGAGGGCAGCGCGATAATCGGCTTGCCGCCTTTGCTGCGCGCTGCGCCGCGAATGAAATCCACCTGGCCGCCGATGCCGCTGTAAAAATTGTAGCCGATGGAATCCGCGCAGACCTGGCCGGTGAGATCGACTTCCAATGCCGAGTTGATCGCCACTTGCTTGTCGTTGCGGCTGATGATGAAGGGATCATTCGTGTACTGGCTCGGATGAAACTCGAAAACAGGATTGTTGTCGATGAAGTCATACAGCCGGCGCGTGCCCAGCACGAAGCCCAGGATCACTTTGCCCGGATGCAGGGTTTTCTTCTCGTTGTTGATCACGCCGTGTTCGAGCAACTCCACCACGCCGTCGCTCACCATCTCGGTGTGAATGCCGAGGTCTTTTTTCTCTTTGAGATAATACAACACCGCGTCGGGAATTTCGCCGATGCCCAATTGCAGCGTGGAGCCGTCTTCGATCAACTCTGCGATGTTGCGGCCGATGCGGTTGGCAAGCTCGGAAATCTCCCCTTGCTTGTGTTCTAAAATATCGTCTTCGACTTCGACGATGTGATCGATCTTGTTGACATGAATGAACGAATCACCGAGCGTGCGCGGCATTTTGGGATTGACTTGTGCGATGACAACTTTCGCACACTCCGCCGCGGTTTTGGTGGTGTCCACGCCGACGCCGAAGCTGCAGAAGCCGTGTTCATCGGGAGGAGACACGTGAATCAAAGCAACGTCAATAGGAATGGCGCCGGTTGACATCAAGGCATCGACTTCACCCAAAAATATGGGGATAAAATCCGCGCGGCCTTCGTTGATGGCCGACCGCACGTTTGCACCCGCGAAAAACGCCACGTGCCGAAAACTCTCTTTCATGTCCGCCCGGACATAATCGGCGTTGCCGGCCGTGAGCAAGTGAATGACTTTGATATTTTTTAGTTCCGGGCCGTGTTGCACCATCGCGCGCACGAGTTGCTCCGGCTCGGCACAACCCGGATGAATGTAAACGGTGTGGCCGCTTTGTATGGTTTGTAGAGCAGCCTCAGCCGAGCAGCGCTTGCGGCGATAATTTTCCAACCAAGACGCGACTCGGCTGCTCGCTCGAATTTCACTATAGGGAGATGGCATTTTCTGTTCTCGAAGTTAGTGCTATATCGTTTAGTTTTAAAATCCGCCTTCACACGTGAATGTCATTCTGTAAGAACTTTCTCTAGTGCTTGAAAGAACCCAATGGACAAGAGCTTGTCGCAAGCTCCGGGGAAGTTCCTTGCAGGATCACAATGAGAGATGATGTGGGCATATTCTTTAACGTGTCAATATATAAGAATCTTCTCTCGTGCTCGATACACAACCCGTTTTGAGAGGTGTGCCCGGCGCGAGGGAAGATTCTTCCAGAATGACAAATTGGTAGTGCCCTCACTACGTGGCTTTCACCAAGTTTTCGACCGGCACGAAATCCCAGCCGAACAGGCCTGCCATTTCTTCGTGCGCACACTGGCCGCGATAAACATAAACGCCGCGCCGCAAGGCTTCGGTTTGCTCAAAGGCACTCCATTCGTTTTCCGTCACTGCTTCCACGAACGGCAGCACTACATTGTTGAGCGCATGTGAGGCGGTGCGCGCCACGGAGGAGGGCAAATTCGGCACGCAATAATGAATGACCTCGTGCTTCAAGAAGACCGGATCGGATAACGTGGTGGGGCGGCTGGTCTCGACGCAACCGCCTTGATCGATCGAGACGTCGATGATCACGCTGCCCTTCTTCATCTTTTTTACCATGGCCTCGGTCACCACGTGCGGCGCTTTTTTGCCGTGAATCAAAATCGCGCCGATCAAGACGTCGGCAAACGCCAGGTAGCGTTCGAGATTGTAGGGCGTGGCGAGCGCGGTGCTCACTTTTTTGTGCGAGAGAAATTCCAGTTGCCGCAAACGATTCAAATCGGCGTCCAACACCGTGACTTTCGCGCCCATGCCGTTGAAATTCAGCGCGGCCGTGCTGCCCACCATGCCGGCGCCGATGATCAACACGTTGGAGGCCGGAATACCGGCCACGCCTCCGAGCGTGATGCCGCGGCCGCTGCTGGAGGTTTCCAAATATCGTCCCGCGATTTGCGGCAAAAGCATGCCGGCAATCTCACTCATCGCCGTGAGCACCGGCAAATTGTTGTCTTCCGTTTTGATCAACTCATAGCCGACCGCGGTGGTGCGCTGTTGCATGAGGTGTTGCAAGCCCGCAGGATGCGCCACGCCAAGCTGCACAAAGTTGAAGA
>JABWAN010000006.1 GCA_013361015.1 Candidatus Zhuqueibacterota bacterium
CTTCAACTCTGTATTGCTCACAAACGCCACGCTCTTGCTGTCCGGCGACCACGAGGGCACGTTGATCGTGCCTTGGCCGCCATAAACATAAGCGAGCACTTTGGGCTTTCCGCCGGCGAAAGGCATGAGCCGCAAATAAACCTGCTGGTAAAATGGATGATCGCTCGGGGCCACGTCTTTTTGATATGAAAGAAACACGACCCACTTACCATCCGGCGAGAGGTGCGGAAACCAGTTGTTGAATTCATCGTTGGTCAACTGCTCCGGACTTTTTCCGTTCGCACGCATGCGCCAAATCTGCATCGTGCCGCTGCGCACGGAATTGAAGTAGATGTACTTTCCGTCGGGCGAATATTCCGAACCGTCATCCAATCCTTTCGCATCCGTCAAACGCTTTTCTTTCCCGCCTTTCGCTGAAATTCTGTAGATGTCATAATCGCCATTGCGCTCCGCGGTGTAGATCAAATATTTGTTGTCCGGCGACCAGCCGTGCAAATATGATGGGCCATGCTCGGTAATCTGCTTCGGCGTTCCGCCTTGCGCCGGCAGCGTATAAATGATGGAACGATTCTCGTGCTCTTTGCTGTGATGGCTGATGCCGAGCATCGTGCCGTCGAAAGTCAAAACGTGATCGTTATTGTTGCTCGTCGCAAAATCCGTGTTGATGACCGCCGGCTGTTTTTGCGCCAAATCGAAACGATAGAGCAAGCCGTTGCTGTTGTAGATAAGCGCCTTGCCATCCGGCGTCCAATTCGGCGCTTGCAACGAAACCGGCGCGCTGTAAAGAATTTTTCGTTGGCCGGTTTCAATGTCGAGCACTTCGAGATGGCTGCCGAGGTAATCGCGATACGGCACGTAATCCTCCTTGGGCGGAACGACGATGCGCACGTCGCGAAACACGGCTTTTTCGATCACCTCTTTGTTGTGCGAACAGACAAATAATCCCACGTACACTTCCTCACCCAGCGCCAGTGCCGCAAGCTGTTCGCTGACGAGCGGCTCGCCATAGCGCGCGACCGACATCGTATATGTGTTCCCTTTCCTTGCGAGTTGAATGACGTTGGCTCCGGTGAGAGTGGATTTGACTTCCTCCGTATTCGCTCCGAGCGTGCGGCGAAATTGCAGCGAGGTTAAGCCGTCGCCATGCACGGCCACATCGGCATACGCCGCGTTCGAATCAAGGCTGGCGCGCACGATCCAACCCAACTTGCGATGTGGATCCACGCCGGCGCTGACAAACTCCGCGCGCGCATTGAGAATGAAATCGCCGCGCATGCGTTTCCACACGAAATGGAACTCGTCGCGGTCGAGCCACATATTCGCGCCCGAGCCGGTGAGGGTGTATTCGTCCTTTTCGGCATCATAAACAGCAGAGCCGGCATTCTTCACAGCTCCGATATCGCCGTGATCTTCGAACAGCCCCAAGGGCTGCTGCGAAAAAACACGAGGAACTGATACGGCCATTAGCAGGACGATGGTAGCAAGCACTTTTGCGCGGTTTGCGTTTTTGTTTTTCATGGCGACGTCTTTGTTGTTTGTGTGGTGCGAAGCAATATTGCCTTTTTAGCGGAATACAACTACAACCAAATTATTTTTCATCCGTTGTATCCGCACAATCCATTTACTCAGGCTTTTTGTAAGCGATTCGCTTGAATGGCGCGCAGGGAATCTTTCTCGGAAATCCGCCGGAGTATTTTGGAGTTCGCCGGCATGCTCTCCGCAGTTCACTTGTTGCTTGTCGAGGGTTGCGTCGGTGACGTCACGCCTTTGTTGTGCCATTTCCACACCACGAATTTGAGCGCGGCTTGGCCGGTATTTTTGATGCCGTGCATATCCCACGGCGTCGCGTACAAAATATCTCCCGCTTGTGCCGCGAAAGTTTTGCCGTTCAAATGCCACGTGCCCTCGCCTTCGAGTATCATGAGATATTCCTCTTCGGCATGTTGATGGGGCGGATGAATCTCTTGCCCGGGTTTGAGCACCGCTACGCCGGTGAGCACGTCTTTCGTGCCATAGGTTTCGCCTTGATAGTACGTGGAGAAACTTCCCCACTCCGCCTCTTCGGTTTTCGCCTCTTGCGCCGTCACCACTGCAGAGGAGATGAGATTGCCGAGCGGCTGTGAGAAGATTGCGCCGGCCAGGAACACGAACACGCTTGCCGCGAATGCGACCAACGTTTGACGGAGATCTATTTTCATACGGGCCTTTCTTTCAAAGTGACTCCATAAAAAACTGTGATAGGGTTTAGCGGATAAACCGGATCAGCGGCCGCTTAATCCGCTTACATATTCTTATGACTGTGGTTGGTCCCAGCGTAATGTGATAAACACCGAGCTATTGTGACCACGATGTCGGCTTACGATCCCAACGGTGCGGTCGCAACTTTTGTACAAGCGCCGGCTGCAATCCGCCTTTGTCACTCGTCGCGAGGTTGGCTTCCACGTTTTTGATTTTGCGCATGCCGGGAATGATGGTGCTCACTGCGGAATTGGAAAGGATAAATCGCAGCGCCAACTCCGGCATCGTCATTCCTATTGGGATGAGCGGCCGCAACGCCTCGGCGCGCGCCACGCTGTTTTTCAAATTTTCCGGCACGAAATAGGTATTGCGCCAATCGCCCTTCGGCCATTTCGAATCGAGCGTCAGCATGCCGGTGAGCGTGCCTTCATCGAATGGCACGCGCGCAATCACGGCCACGTTCAGCTCGCGGCACACCGGGAACAATTGCTCCTCCGGCGCTTGGTCAAAAATATTGTAGATGACTTGCACGGCGTCGATCGCGCCCGTGCGCAATGCGCGAATGCAATTCTCCGGCTCCCAACGATTGATGCTGATGCCAACGGCGCGCACCAAGCCGTCGCGCTTCAAATCGTCCATTGCGTGTTGCCAGCGCGTGTCTTCGGCCCAGCCATCGTCCCACACGTGGAATTGGATGAGATCAATGCTTGGCAGTCCGAGATTTTTTAGGCTGCTCTCCGTGTATTGGCGAATGTGATCGGGAGGATAGGTTTCGTCCAATGTATACTCCGGACGGGCCGGCCATTTGAAATTTTTCGCGGGAATTTTTGTCGCCGTGTACAAACGCTTCTCCGGATGAGCGCGCACGAGCTGGCCGAGTAATTTTTCACTATGTCCTTGGCCATAGGCCCAAGCCGTGTCGAAAAAGTTGCAGCCTAACGCCACAGCGCGCTCCAAAGCGCGCATGGATTCTTCGTCATCAGAACCGGTCCAGCCTCCCATGCCCCACATGCCATATCCAATGTCGCTGACTTGCCAGCCGGTTCGGCCAAATACGCGGTATTGCATGGCATTCTCTCCTTGTAAGTGTTTTTAACGTGCAGAGCAAAATGTTGCCGCTTTTTGAAAATAGCAAGACCAAAGTTCTTCATTACACCACCGGTTTTCCGAACTGGCGAAATGGTGAAAAGAGTCTGCAGCTCAATTCCGATCCGGGTGCGCACTTCAGCTATTCCGGCGAAGGCTTCGTGTTGTTGCAAAAGGTCATTGAGCATGTTTCTAAACAAACGATGCAAGCGTTCGTGGCGCTGCGCGTGTTTGTTCCGTTGGGGATGACGGCCAGTAGTTTTGTGTGGCGCGAAAATTACGCTGCAGAGCTGGCAGAAGCCCACGGCCCGCTTGGCGAATTAGAAGAGCGCCCTCGCATGACCGAAGGCAACGCAGCGTTCAGTCTCTATACGACCGCCAAGGACTATGGCGTTTTTCTCGCGGCTATGCTCAATCAACAAATTCTTCCTAGAAACTCTTTTGCGCAAATGCTCAAACCGCAGGTGCAATTGCCGGCACGATGGGGCGATCGTTCCGGCCAAAAGGCAGAAGGATTTTATTGGGGACTCGGCTGGGGTTTGCAACGCACGAAAATGAGCGAATCGTTTTGGCATTGGGGCGACAATGGGCCTTACAAGTGTTATGTCGTGGGATATCCGGAGCAAAAGCGCGGGCTAGTCTTTTTTACGAATAGCGCACATGGCTTGGAGCTGGCCAGCGAACTGGTGTGGCGTTTATGGCGCGATGATCAGGCGGCGCTGCTGCAGTGGCTGGGTTACGAGGCATACAATTCCGCGAGCGCGATTCTCGCACAGACCGCGCGCAAAAAAGGCGTATCCGCAGCGCTTGCACAATTCCATGAGTTGCGCCAAGCGAATTCGAGCTATCATTTGAATGAAAGCGCCGTCAATGAGCTCGGCTATCTTATGATGCGCATGCATCGTATGGAAGACGCGCTGCAACTCTTCCAGCTCAACGTTGAAAGCTTTCCGGCCTCGTGGAATGTGTATGACAGTTATGCCGAAGCGCAACTGCGCAACGGCAATCGCGAGCTGGCCGCAGAGAATTATGCAAAGTCGCTTGCGTTGAATGCCAACAACAGTGGCGCAAAACAAATTCTCTCGCAGCTTCGCCCGGCCAAATCGCGTTTGGGCAATGCGCATTTCACACTCAAAGGTTATGCGCAAGCGCGCTTGGTGATCCTGGCTGGCAGTTTCAATGATTGGAGCGACCTGCACACGCTCCTCGTGAAAGAAGGCGAAGAGTGGACGTGCCATCTCGAGCTTCCTGCCGGCAAGCATTTTTATAAATTCGTCGTCGATGGCAAGTGGATCGTTGACCCGGACAACCCGCACGCCGAGAATGACGGCGATGGGAACGCCAATTCCGTTTTGATCGTCGAATAGCAGCGGCGTGCGCGGGAGGCAGGCCCTTTACTAAGTTATTAGGAGTGCGATCGTGCGCGCCCTCGCACGCAAGTTCGAAGTTTGAAACGCAATTTCCCGCGTTATAAAAACTTTTGTTCCGCTGGTTTTTTCAGCGCCGCGAGAATTTTATCGTTTGCTCACGGCTTTCTTTTGTGCGTGTGCCGCACATTGTGAAATTCTTTGAGCAAAGATCGCGTGAATACATTTTATTTCTTGCAATTTTCCTTCACACTTTTTATCATGATCATGTCAGTGCAATGATCATGCGTGCAAGCAACTGCGAGCAAGGCGTTTTTTAAAAGTGTGCGTGCATGGCAAGTGCAAAATTGCTCGCACTGCGCATTTGAAATGTAACAAGGAGGTATAATGCTGAATCACAAACGTATTCCCCTCGGCCAAGTGGTGGTGATTTACAATTTGGATCGCAATTGGCCCAAGTCGGATCAAGAAAATGTCGAGCGCTTGGTGACGCTGATGTTGAATGGCTTGAGCAGTTTGGAGGTCGAGGTCGATGCAGTTGAGATTCATGATAGTTTGGAGCCTTTGCGTGGCTACCATCCCGATGAGACGTTGATCTTCAATTGGTGCGAGGGTTTCATCGGCATGCCGTGGTCGGATTTTTTGGTAGCAAAGGAACTCGAAGCGCACGGCTTCATCTATACGGGCGCCAGCTCGCGCACGCTGCACAGAACCGTCAATAAGGAAGTCATCAAAAAGATTCTATTCGAAGCCGGTGTGCCCACGCCGCCGGGACGCGCCTTGCACCATGAACAAGCCAAGGATTGGCACGTCTTCCCGGCCATGGTGAAACCCGCGGGACAGCATTGCAGCTTCGGTGTTTCGCGCGCCTCCGTGGTGGAATCGCAAGCCGAGTTGGTGCGCCAAATTCGCCGTTTGGAGAAAGAATTCGGCGGCAAGGTGTTGGTCGAGCCTTTTATCAACGGCCGCGAATTTCACGTGGGCGTGTGGGGCAATCGCAAGCCGGAAACTTTGCCGCTGGTGGAGTTGGATTTTTCCCACTACACCGATATTCACGATCGCCTTTACACCTTCGAGTCGAAATTCAATCCGCAGTCCGAAGGTTGGAACAGCATCGATTGGCTGTGCCCCGCGCCGGTTGAGCCGGAGCTGGAACAAGAAATTCAAAACGTCGCGATTATGGCTTATCGCGCCATGCGCTGCCGCGACTACGCACGCATGGACATGCGCTTGTGGAACGGCACGCCCATGGTGCTGGATGTCAATCCCAATGCCGATCTCGACCCTGATTCGGTTATTCCGCTCGCCGCAAAAGAGCTCGGACACGATTATGGTGAAGTGGCGTATCGCATACTGGAATTTGCTGCAATACGCTTGCGCAACAAACTTGCGACGCGGCATCGCCGCCTGCGCAAAGCCACGACTTCCGTCTAAACAAACACCGCTCTCCTCCGTCTGCGGCGAAAACTTTCCCGCGCGCGGAGGAGAACTTCCCCACCTCTGCTTTCGATATCCACTCGTACCGCGTTTCCAAAGAGCAAAAGGGCTGGGATGAAATCAAGCGTGCACCAAACGCATTTGAATCTTTGAAATCCGCGCGTTCGCGCAAGAGGTGTTATGGCCTACGATTTCATTCATGTCGAGATTCCCAGCGCGCAGCTACAGCGCGCCGCACGGTTTTATCAAAGCGTATTCGGCTGGAAAATGAATTACGTGGAAGAGGCGGATTACATGCTCTTCGAAACCGGGGGCAATATCAATGGCGCATTTTATCATTCGCCACAACACACCGGCCGTCAAGGTGTGGTCGTTTATGTGGAGGTCGAGAGCATTGCAGATACGCTGGCGCAGATCAATCAAAACGGCGGCGCCACAGTGGTGCCGCAAACACCGGTGGATCAAATGGGAAGCTTTGCGCTCTTTGCTGATCCCGATGGCAACGTATTGGGCATTTGGGAGGGCGGTAACGCGTAGGTCTAAAGTGACGAAGTGACTCCTCTGTTTTATCCTCTGGGTTCCATCCCCGTTGCAAAAATTATCCTCCTCTTTGTTGATATTCACAAAAAATGCAGCGCTTCTTGTTTTGATGATGCAGCTTCGCGCACGCCACGCGTTTTCTGCCTTTGAGCGACAAGTATACCGACGACGCGAGCAACATACCGAGCACCGGCGCAGTGAAATACACCCACAGCGCGTTCCAAATCTGACCGGGGAGCGCCGAAGCCAACGTGCGCGCCGGATTCATGCTCATGCCCGAAAACGGCGCTTCGAAAGTGATGAACATCGCGACCAGCGCGCCCGCGAACACGCCGGTGTATTTCGCAATGCGCTCCGTGTTCGAAACCATGAGCACGACCGACATTAGGATGAATGTGATTGCAATTTCCGCAACGAATGCGATGAACACCCCATCCTTGCCTGGAATAGTGGCAACGTAGTTCACGGTCGGATGAGCAATAATCTCTCCCAACACGATTGCCGAGAGCATCACACCCGATACGCCGCCCACAAACTGTGCGATGATGTAGCACACCGCATCCCATGGCGCAACCTTGCCGAGCCGTAAAAACGTCAACGTTACAGCGGGATTGAAATGCGCGCCGGATTGTTTGCCCATCGGCGAATAGACCATCGCAATCGCAGTCAGGCCCATCGCCACGCCGAAAATCGAACGCCGCACAAAATCGTTCGGAATCATTTGCCGCACAGGCGACGCGGAATAGTCAATGACCGCCGCGAGCAAACACGCCACGATCATAAAGATTCCCAGCTCTGCCGCTTCCATCAAATACTCCGGCCAGTGCTGGCGGAGCGCAGAGGGCAAGGAGCTTGGGGCTTGAGGCATGGATAACTTTACTGTATCCTTCAAATTGCTCACGACGAGTGTCGTGTCTGCTTGAAGCTCGTTCGTCATAATTGCAGTACTCCGTTTTGTCCTTTGCTCTATGCTCTGTGCCCCATATGCCCTCCGCGCCTCACTTCACATAAAACACCGAATTGAACCCGCCGTAATTGTCCGGCGCTTTGAGCGCGTTATTCGGATCATCAAACCAGCGATGCCCGTCGATCAAAAGCTTGTATTCATGCCGGCCCGGGGCGGGTGCAGCAATCTCCGCCCGCCATATGCCTTCTTCCGCATGCTTCGCAAAGCGCGTGTACGCCTGCTGCCAATTGTTAAAATCGCCCACGAGCCACACGCTCTCCGCTTCATCATGATGAAAATAGAAAACCATTTTGCCGTCTTCGATGCGCGGCGGCAGAAAGTGATGCCCGTTGAGTTGATGCTGCTCGCGGCTCGCCATGTCCACGGCGCGCCGCGCATTCACCACGCCGTAACCTTGCCGCACGGCAACCGCATTCGGAATGCGATCTGCAGTCGCGATCAAAATATGCTTTACCATTGCGGGCGAGAGCTTGGGATTGGCTTGCAGCATTTGCGCAACGAGCGAAGCCACGATCGGCGCGGCGAACGAGGTGCCGTCCACGTGCTGATAATGTGTCGCTACGATTTTGCTCTCCCGCAATTTTGCCTCGACCATTGTGTGAATCAATTCCGGCTCGGCATTAGCAAACTCCGGCGACATTTCCGCGACTTGCCAAAGCTCGCTCACGAGTGCATTCAACAAATAATCCGGCGCAGCCGCAAGTTGCGAAAGCGCTGCGGCGCGATGATAAAATTCCGTGTTCGGCAAAATCGGCGCAGCCACCCACATCGCGGGCGCAATGATTTCCGGCTTGAGAAAACCGTTCGCCGTCGGGCCGTAGCTCGAGCAGTACAAATTCAAATTGCCATTGAGCTGATTGTTGTCATTGTATCCGCCCACCGTAATGACCGAAGGCGAGTTTGCCGGCGGCACGGGCTTGTGCTCCGCAGTGCAACCCGAATTGCCTGCAGCGACGACAACGACAATGCCCGCTTGCACCGCAGCTTCTGCGGCTTGATCGACAATGTTCGTTTCATACGCCACGTCTTCATCGCCGCCCAGCGAAATGCTCACAATGCGAATGTTGTAGCGCTCGCGATTCGCACTCACCCACGCAAATGCTTTTGCGATATTCGGCTCGGTAATCTTGCCGCGCTCGCTCGCTTTAATCAAAACCACTTGCGCCTCGGAGGCGAGTCCGCGATAGATACCTTCGCTGAGAAAGCCATTGCCCGCGGCGGAAACCGAAGTCTGCGTGCCGTGCCAGTCCCACGTTTCGGGCTGCGTCTTCGCGAGCAGATCGCGCGCTGTGTCCGGCTCGGTGATATCAACGTATGCGAGAATGCGATTTACCGGCTGAATAAGATCGGGATGCGGATAAAAGCCCGAATCGATGAATGCGATCGTGACGCCCTTGCCGGTCAATTCTGCGTTCGCGCGCAACCGCGCGGTCGTGGGAATAACCGCAAAGCGGTTAGGGTCGTGTTTGTGATTGTGTTGTTCGCTGCCGTTGGTGAAATTGCTTTCCATTTCTCTCTCTCCGATGAAGCGGCTCAAAGTTGCCAGCTTTTTTATTGAAGGAAATTTTTAACAAAGATTGGTCGGAGAGGAGGGGAAAAACTTACAGGAGGGATAAACAACATTGAGCCGGCGCCCGCTCCTCAAAGTGTCATTCTGGAAGAGCTCCCTCGCACTTGGAACCATGCCGAGATCTAGGAAAGTTACTTCCCATGACAGCGCGAAGGAAATTTTATTTGATTTTACCCGAGTCTCCGTATATATTGAAACGCAGATAAGATTTACGGTTCAACTTCCGAACGAGGCGCCCCATGAAAAAAGAGTTCGACAAAAAAATTTTCAAAGAGATGATTCTCTACGTCGCCGAGCGCTGCGCGGACAAACCCAACTTCGGCTCAACGCATCTCAACAAGATCCTGCACTACACCGATTTCTTTTGGTACGGTCACACCGGCGAATCCCTCAGCGGGGAAACTTATCTCTGCGCCAAACACGGGCAAGTGCCGAAACACTTCGAAGAGGTGCGCGACGAGTTGGTGCGCGAAGGCTTTCTCGCCATGGTCGAGAAACGCTGCGTTGATTACGTTCAAAAGCGTCCGACCGTTTTAAAAAAAATTGAATTGACCGCGTTATCACAGGAGCAGAGAGAGTTCATCGACACCATTATCGTCTGGCTCGTCGATCATACTGCGGGTTATGTGAGCGATCAAGTTGCGCATGAGGACCTCGCGTGGAAGTACCTTAATCCTGGCGACGAGATTCCTTATGAGACCGTATTTTTCAGGAGGAAGAAAAACCTCTCCGCAGGCGAGATTGAAGCAGCACAGGCTTTCATTGAGGCATACGAGGAAAAGCTGAAAGAGCGCCCGCTTGCTGCTGTATAGGATTATCGAAGAGCCGGGGTTCAGCCAAACCTTTGACAAGCTCGAAGAGCAATATCCGATCTTGTAAGAAATAAAACGCGGCCTCGACTTTTTTCTCAGTCAACGGCCATTTGAACTCGGCGCCTCGATTCCTCGCAGCACGCAATCCGCGTATGGCGCATACTTTGTCTGCAAATCCGATAGCTTCGATCTTTCAAGTTATCCGGTATTCAAGATCTATTACCGCGTGCTCGATGACTGTGTGTATCTGATCTATCTCGAAGAAGCACTGGAGAACGATTGATCGTACTCAGGGGCACTCCATTACCCTCTCTTTCTGACATTACCTCTTCTCTTGCCGCGCCCATCATCACGCAGAAGTCTCTCCCGCCCCAATCCCCAGCTTTTTCATCCGCGCAATCAGCGTCGTGCGATTCACGCCGAGCAATTGCGCCGCGCCGTTTGCGCCGCCCACTTGGCCGCGCGTGCGTTTGAGCGCTTTCAAAATGTGTTGCCGCTCTACTTCTTCCATATCCCAAACTTCTTCTGCGCCAATGGTCGCGGCCGCGGTGAGATTGAGATGCTTGGGCGCGAGCACGCGTTCGTCGCACAAGATCACCGCGCGCTCGATCACGTTCGCCAGCTCGCGCACGTTGCCGGCCCACGAATAGTTTTTGAGCAAATCCAGCGCGCCGGGCGAGAGCACATTGACCTGCTTGTTCGTCTTTGCCGCGAAGCGCTTCATGAAATAATCCGCGAGTAGAGAAATATCTTCGCTGCGTTCGCGCAACGCGGGCAAATGAATCGGAAAAATGTTGAGACGAAAAAATAAATCCGAGCGGATCGCGCCTTTCTTCACTTCATCCTGCAAATTGCGATTTGTCGCAGCAATCACGCGCACGTTGACTTTGATTGTCTTCGCGCCGCCCACGGTTTCGAATTCCTGCTCTTGCAACACGCGCAGCAGCTTCACTTGCGTTTCAAGCGGCAACTCGCCGACTTCATCGAGAAAGATCGTGCCGCCATCGGCCAGTTCGAAGCGGCCTTTCTTCTTCGCGGTCGCGCCGGTGAAGGCGCCCTTCTCGTGGCCGAATAACTCGCTTTCGATCAGACCGCTCGGCAACGCGGCGCAATTGACTTTGATGAGCGCGCTGCTCTTGCGGGCGCTGCGATTGTGAATCGCGCGCGCAACCAGTTCTTTGCCTGTGCCGGTCTCGCCCGTGATGAGCACGGTCGTGTCCGTGGCCGCCACACGTTCAATGTTCTGAAAAACTTTCTGCATGGCCGGCGCGACGCCAATGATCTCTTCGAAATTGTAGTGTGTTTTGATTTCTTCCTGCAGATAAGTTTTTTCATTGTGCAAGCGCTCGCGCTCCGCAATCTCGCGTTGCAAAGCCTCGTTCTGTTTAATCAAACTCTCTTGCAGCTTGCGAATGGTGAGATGCGCGGTGACGCGCGCGAGCAGCTCCTCGTGCTGAATCGGCTTGGTGATGTAATCCACCGCGCCCGCCTCGAAGCCGCGCACTTTATCTACCGTTTCCGTGAGCGCGGTCATGAAAATGACCGGAATGTCTTTGGTCGCAGGCTGCGCCTTCAAACGCCGGCACGTTTCAAACCCGTCAATGCCGGGCATAAGCACGTCGAGCAGAATGAGATCGGGCCGGCTGAATTGCAACTGCTCCAGCGCGCTCTCGCCGTCTTGCGCCACGAGCACTTTGAAGCCGCGTTGCGTGAGATATTCAAACAACACGCCGATGTTCGTGGGCGTGTCGTCGACGATGAGGAGGGTGTCGGGTGGATTTGTAGTGGGATACATTTTAGTCGACATCGGCAGTTATCCGAAATTTCCGGGGTTTGGTTGGTTCGATTCAAGAACGGCTTTTAAGTAGAGCCAGTCTCGTACTTGTCGCCGTCTACGGCAGTTATCCGAAATTTCCGGATAACTGAATTTTCCTCAAACGCGTCTATTGCTTCAGCCTCTTATTTTCGTTATAATGTCGCGGTCAAAAAATGGGAGACCACTCGATGGCAAGCTCGACTGTTTTAACCGCCGCTCCACCGCTCGCCCTCGCGTTAAAGATCAACGAGGACGAAGCCATTACCGAGGCGAACGGTTTTATCTTAGAACACCTGCCCGATCGTTTTTGCGCGGGCATTCCGCGCCTGCTTTCCTTTCCGGCGCGAACGATCTGGGCAACGCCGATTCTGCTTTCCTATCCTGAAATCGGCCCCGTTGGCGAAGTCGGCTTCGTTGCAGTCGATGCCGAATTGGGCAACGTGGTCGGCTGGACGCCTTTCGCTGAGATTTATAAAGCCGCGGAAAAAGTTTACTCAGACAAAAGGGGACAGATTGAGGCCGCCTTTTCATAAACAGGAAACGCCGCACACTTGCGCCGTCGCCTGTCTGCGAATGGTACTTGAGACGCAGGGCCTTTCCATGACGGAAGAGGCCTTGAGCGCAAAATGTGGAACAGACGTCTTTGGCACTTCCGCCAACGATTTGGTGCAAGCGGCCTCCGGTCTCGGCTTTGAAGCGAAAAAGGAGTATGCCAATTTAGACGACATCCGCATTAAGCTCTCGCAAAACCTCTTTCCTATACTCTTCATCAATCTCCTCGTTATCGACGGCTATAATTCCACCCACGCGGTCATCGCAGAAGAGGTTTCCGACAAGGAAATCAAAGTGATCGACCCGCGGCTTGGCGCGCGAACGTTTGACCTTGAGTTGTTTCAATACGCTTGGCGCCGAGCGAAAAACGTCGCGGTCGTCGTTCAAAAAACTCAATCCTCGGTTTGAACTATTCGGAATTTCCGGATAGTTGCTCCTTTCTCCAACGCACCTTCTTCATAAACATTTTTGATATGCTCATTGATGGGTTTGCCGTGGTTACCACGAATAAAAAATTTTCGAGGCCGCTCGCTCTGCAAAAGCAAAGCAGCAGCAAAAGAAAATGGTCAAATAACTCAAATTGGTCGAAGAGGCGATTGGCCTCAGCGCACTAAACGGACGTAAGCATTGACGGTGGCTTCGATGCGGCTGCAATCCCCGCTGCTAAAATAGACCACCCAACACCACGACGCGTTCTGCTTATCAGACGTCCAAATCCACCGTTGCCAGTGACCAAACACCGCATCAAGATACAACTCGCCCTGCTTCTTTGACTCCATCAACAACATCGCTTCCAATAAAGTCGGCAAACGCCAGTCACTAAAGCCGCCAAAGTTCTCTTTGTTCTTTTGCGCGACATATGCTAACGCGGTTTCGTAAGTCATCCAAACGTCTGAGCCGCCTTGTTGCCACATCCGTTCTGTGGCCTCATCCATCACCAATTTCGCGCCGTTGCGAGTCAGCAGCTTGTACTGATGCGTAATGCCCACGCTGGAAGGATTCAAATATTGATCGAACAGCCCGTGGTCTTTGAGCATTTTTTTAACTTCGTCAGCCGACAAATAAGGATCGGGTTGCTTAGGAGGCACAGGCTGGCTCGAATCCGATAAAGCGGGCGGCAAAACTTTGGAGCTAGGTTGGCTCGAATTAGGCAAAACGCTCAGCAAGACTTTGGGCGCAAGTTGACTTGAATCCAACAAAGCAACTTTGGGCGCAGAATGGATCGAATCCAAAAAAGCGAGCAGTGAGACTTTAGGCGCGGTAGGCGGTGGAGCTTCGAGCAAGGCACGAAATATGACTGTGATATTCTTTCGTAATTCCACAGGCAGACGTTGTAATTCGGCATCATTTAAATTCGTGAACCGTTTGTCGGCGGGCGCTACAAACTTCGCATCGCTCTTTCCATACGAATAACTATTGCCTGCTTGATCCGTTACGCGAATAGCGAAAAAAGGCTTTTTATATCGTGGATCTTGGGGTGAAATTTTCGACAAGCCTCGCAACGTGGTATCAAATTCAAAGTAGATGAAACCGCTGAACTCGATACGCTTAACCGGCACCTCAATTTCCACAGACCTGCCTTCGCTGCGAATAGTAATCGCAACGAACATCGTTTCAGCAGGCGCTTGCAGCTTGCTGGCAACCTTGCCGTAAACCCTGCGGTCGTTCGGTTTGCCTTCGGGGTGGGTCACTCCACCTGCAACGATCGGTGGTTGCGTGTTGAAACCGACTTTGAAATATTCAGAGAGGGTTTCGCCGGCAAAGCCCGTGCGCATAAGATGATGGCCATCGGCCAAAAGCGAGTCGGGCAGATTGCGGCCTTGCAAAGAGAAACGCCAGGCGTGCGGAAAAATGTCCGGTTGGCGTTGCGCCGCGCTCGCGAAGAGAAAGCCGTCGAACTCGATATCGAGCAGTTCTTCTCTCTGCGCTGCTTTATTCTGCGCAATGATGACGAGGCCGGAGTCCGGGCGCGTGATGGGATTCGCCAATGCAAAGGCCGGCGGCGCGGACGCGGGCTGATCTTTCCACGCCGGCATTTTGTTGATGACGGCAACGAGCAGCGCGATTCCAGCGGGCACGAGCAATTGCCACCAATGCCAATGCCGCGGTTGCGTTAGCGAGGGAGGCGTCGATTGGGGTTTTGATTTTTTCCCCATGAAGCTTTCTCCGAAAAGTTCAGCCTCGTTCAACCACGACTTGGCCGTGGCTTGCATTTGATTGCGTCGGGACAACCAATAATGTCACGGCCATGCCGTGGCAGATCAGTTCAAGGATCATTTCAAATCGAGCACTTTCTTGAGGCAATCTTCAACTTCACGCAAAAGTCCGCTCTCGACGCGGGCGATCCTTTTGAGCAGCTCGTCGCTGTTATGTTTGTGCAAACGCCGATTATCGATCGCGCGCATTTGGTCGATCATCAAATCCGAATCAACACTAAAACCCTCACTGCCGGCTTTGATGCGAACGCGCAACGGCTTGGCCTCGTCTACAATGTTAGTCGTCACGGGAATGATAAGAGAGGAAGGATGCCCGACCTGATTCAAAAGGTCGGTTTGCACGACGAGCACCGGACGGGTTTTGCCGGGTTCCGTGCCTTGTCGCGGGTTTAAATCGGCAAGGTAAAACCACCCTCGCTGAAGCTTCATGCGCCCTCCTAATCCGGAATTTCATCGATCTCATCGAACTCTTCGCAAACGAGCAGGCTTTCGCTGCGCGTTTTCTCGGATGCGGTCTTGAATTGCTCGGCTAAAAGCTCGCGCTCCTTTTTGCGATTGAAATAATCAATTGCGAGCAGCAAATAGGCTTCCGGCTGGAGACTAAAACGGGCCGCGATTTCCGTGGCTTTGTTGAGTTGGCTATCGGAAAGGTTTAGATTGACACTGGGCATGATCATCCTCGCGTGAAATTTAGCGTGCTGAAAAATCATAAGGATTTCCAGGGTGTATTACAATCATTTTTTGGGAACGGCGGAGCATAAACCCTGTTGTTAGAAACGGAATTTGTGTCGAGCACAAGGAAGGTCCTTACAGGATGACAATTCTAAAGTGCGCGTTGCAAAATGTTTTTTTATCGAAACCGTTCGTGCAAATAACCCTTCAGCATCTCCCGAATCCTCTTCACGTCATACTTCTTCGCATGCCCGCGGATTTCTTCTATAAAAGAAGAGAACCGCCCTTCGCGTTGCGCGAGTGCATCGAGTTGTTGCAGGATGCCGCTCAAGTCGCCCATCATCGCGAGTTGGTGCAGGGCTTCAAGTTCGGCGCGAGGCGGCGCGGTGAATTGCGGCGCGGGCGATTCGAGTTGCGGGCGCGCCTCTTCCGCATAGCGCCATTGCAATTGCAAATGCGTTTGCAGCTTCTCCAATAACACTTCCAAGCGCACGGGTTTGGGGATGAAATCATTGCAGCCCGCAGAGAGGCTGGCTTCGCGGTTGTGCTCAAACACGCTCGCGGAGAGCGCGATGATAGGCGTGTGCTCGCAATGCGGCAATTGCCGTATGCGGCGTGTGGCTTCGAAGCCGTCCATCACGGGCATGACGAGATCCAATAGGATCAAAGCAACCGGCGCGCGCGCGAGAATATCCAAAGCCTCCTGTCCGTGGCCGGCTTCGGTGATTTCAAAACCCAGCGGCGCGAGCAATTTGGCGAGCAGCGCGCGATTTTCTTTTTTATCATCGACCACCAAAAGTTTTTTCTTTTCGCCAAGATAGCCGTTGATGCTGTGCTCAACGGTCTGCAAGACGCGGCGCGCAGCCTGCGTTTCCGGCAAAACGATTTCAAACCAAAACGCGCTGCCGTGACCGAGTTCGCTGCGTACGTGCAATTCGCCGCCCATGAGGTTGACGAGCTTGCGGCTGATCGCCAATCCCAAGCCCGCGCCTTCCACGCGGTGCCGCAGCTCGCTCACTTGCTGAAACGGTAGAAAGATTTCTTCGAGCCGCTCTTGCGGAATGCCGATACCCGTGTCTTCCACTTGAAAACGCACGCGCGTTTCGCCGGCACGGCTTGCGGCTGTTCCTATTTTGAAGGAAACGCCGCCGGTTTCCGTGAACTTGACGGCATTGGCGAGCAAGTTGAGCAGCACTTGCCGCAGTTGCCGCTCGTCGCCGGTCACGAATGCGGGCAAAGGCGAAAGCGATTCATATACAAACGCCAGCCCCTTTTGCTCGGCGCGCACGCGCGCGATCTCCGTGACGCTTTGTAACAGATCAGTTAAAGAAAAGTCGCCGAGGTGTAATTCAAATTTGCCCGCTTCGATTTTGGCGAGATCAAGCACGTCGTTGATGAGCGTGAGCAAATGCTCGCCGCTGCGTTGAATGATTTCGACGTTCTCTTTGTGGCCGGCGCTCAGTGCTGCGTCACGTTTGAGAATTTGCGCGTAGCCAAGAATGCCGTTGAGCGGCGTGCGCAACTCGTGACTCATGTTCGCAAGAAACTCGCTCTTTGCGCGATTCGCCATTTCGGCGACTTCCTTTGCTTCCTTCAGCGCGGCTTCCATGCGCAAGCGTTCTTCAATCTGCTTGGTGAGCAGAACGTTGGAATTGGAAAGCTCCCGTGTGCGCTCTTTCACGCGGCCTTCTAATTCATCATGCGCTTTGCGCAGCGCGGCATCCGCCTGTTTGCGCGCGGTGATGTCCACGATCATCGCGAAAGTATAAAGAAATTTTCCCTCCGCATCACGGATTGCGCGGCACACGGTATTCGCCCACAAAATCTCGCCGCTCTTCTTGCGATAGCGTTTTTCAATATTGAAGTGCGAACGCCGGCCCGCAACAAGCTCGCCGAAGACTTGCTTGCTCTCCGCGAAATCTTCCGGCAACGTGACTTCTTTGAAGCGCATCGTTTGCAATGCTGCTTCTTCATAACCGAGCAGCTCCTGCATCGCGCGATTGACTTGCAAAAATCTGCCTTCGGCATTGTTGATCGTGATGCCGATGGGCGCGGACTCGAACAGCGTGCGGAAGCGCTCTTCACTGCTCCGCAAGCTTTCTTCGGAGCGCTTGCGTTCGGTGATATCATTGACGAGCGCGATCACGCCCATAATGTTGCCTTGCGCATCGCGATGCGGGCCGTAAACATTCGACTCCCAAACTTCGCGGCCTTCGAATTTCAAAAATACGTCCGGCACTTTGACGGTTTCACCCGCAAGCGCGCGGCGCAAATGATCGTCCATGCCTTTCTCGTGCAGAACGGGAAAAACCTCGGGCGCATAACGGCCAATGACTTCCTCCGCACGTTTGCCGGTCAATGCTTCCATGAAGCGATTGAAGAGCACGTATCGCAATTCCGTGTCGTAAACGATGATGCCTTCCGCGGCGTTGTTGAAAATTTCCTGAGTGAATTGATGCGCTGCGCGCAACTCGTCCTCGGCGCGTTTGCGTTCGGTCACGTCGCGAATAATGATGCTCGCCTTGGTCTCGCCGGACTTCTCCGTATAAAAAGCAGAAGAAACTTCGCCGGGGAAAACGCTGCCGTCTTTGCGTTTGAAATTCAGCTCGCCTTTGAAGCGGCCCGTGCGTGCGCGTTCCTCGAGCAATAGCGGCAATCTGGCATCATTCGGATCCACCAAGCCGGTTCTTCCAATTTGACAAATCTCTGCAGCGGTTCTGCCGAACACACGACAGGCCTCCTGGTTCGCGGCGATCACGTTGCCGTCGTGCGTGGCGAGCAGCACCGCGTCGATACTGTGCTCAAACAGGGCGCGAAATTGATCTTCGCTGCTGCGCGCTTGCGCTTCGACGAGTTTGCGCTCCAACTCCACGCCCGCCCGCGCTGCAAAAATTTTCAGAATGGGCAAGTGGCGCGCTTCATCATCGCGCGTCATCGGCTTATCATCGAGCACGGCAAGATGGCCGATGATTCTGTTTTTCGAATCAAACAGCGGCACGCCCAAATAGGAAACCGCAATGCCCGCTTCTTTCGGAAACAACTCGCCAAGTTTGTCGGGATAAAAGCACGGCTCGCCCGCAACCACATACGCGCAGGGCGTGCCTTCGACGTCGTATTCAACGTTCTCTTTGAACGCGCCGTGCTCCGTGAACGCGAGCGTGCGCACGCGCGTGTTTTCCACGTCGAGGCATTCCGTGACGAACGTGTACTTCACGCGCATGGCCTCAGCCAAATGCTGCACCAATGAGTGAAAAAAATCTGCGCCCGTGGTTGCCGCGGTGCCTTCCGTAATCGCGCGCAACGTCGCTTCCGTGCGGCGATGCTCGGTCACATCGCGCGAAATCGCAACGAGGCGTTCGGGCTTGCCTTCCATATCATTGACCGCATAGACAATCACATCCCACCACTTGGGCGTGTGCGTCATCGTCGTGGGAAAGTAGCCTGTGAATCTTCCCACGCCGCCGCTGCGCGCTTTGCGCAGGGCCTCTGCCGCGGCTTCACGATCTTCGCCCTGCCAAAAGTCAGTCCACGAAGAATTAGCGAGCGGTGCGAAATCACAAATCTCCAGCGCGGCCATGCCGCCCGCGTTCATCGAGAGCAAGCGGCCTTCGAGGTCGAGCACTTTGATGCAATCCGCGCTCGCAGCGACGATGCGGTGGAGCAGAGCGGCATCGCTTACTTGGGTGGTGAGATTAATGGATGAATTGGGCATTGGATGATGGGGGGTATTGGGATATTTGGGTATTGGGGACAATAAGGGGGTATTTTGACCTTTTGAGTCATTCTTCCTTGCTAGTTTTGATTTGATTGAGCGCGTATTTGATGTAGCCATTGAGCAGCTTTCTTGCGGCATCAATCCGCAGAATGCCATCATCAAATAAGGCCTTTGAAATGTACGCTAGATCAAAACAGGAGAAAAGATGGTCTTTAAGCTCGGCTAGCGAGCCGCGAGAGATTCTATAGAACTGCACACCTTCTTTATAATGATAGCGGCCATAGCCTTCGGCAATATTCGCAGTCCCGCTCACCGCGGCTTTTCTGATTTGAATGTTCAAATTAAATTTTTCTTCGGAAGGAAGCTTGGGCAGCACCTTTTGATAAAAGAACAGCTTCACCTCTCTCGCTTTTTGCCACGCTTCTAATGAAGTGAAATCACGATCCCGTTCAGCGTCGGTATTCATCTCGATAGTCTCCAAGATAGACTGATTCGAACTCCAACACGCACACTCAAAAAATTTCCCCTTCGAATCCCAATACCCCAATATCCTAATACCCCAACCACCCCGCGTTACGCGCCGCTTGCCGCCATCGCTGCGCCGACGATGCCGGCGCTGTTGCCGTGCAGTGCCGGAACGATTTCGGCGTGGATGCGTTTGAGGCTCTTCTTGAAAAGGTCGAAGTTTTTGCTTGCGCCGCCGCCGATGATGAAGAGATCGGGCGAGAAGAGCAATTCGAGATGGGCGAGATATTCCGCGACGCGTTTGCCCCAGGATTTCCAGCTCAACTTTTCTTCGCTGCGTGCGCGGTCGGAAGCGCGCGCCTCGGCGATCTTCCCGCGCAATTGCAAGTGGCCGAATTCGGTGTTGCTCACCAGCTTGCCGTCGAGAAACAACGCGCTGCCGATGCCCGTGCCGAACGTGAGCAGAATAACTTTGCCCTTGTGGCCTTTGCCCGCGCCGTGGTGCATCTCCGCAAGCCCGGCCGCATCCGCGTCGTTAATGAGCGTGCAAGCGCATTGCGTGCGTTGCGTGAATAACTGCTCGGCATTCACGTGCACCCACGATTCGTGCATGTTTGCTGCGGTCAAAATGTGCCCGTCGCGCACGATGCCGGGAAAGCCCACGCCGATCTTGCTTTCCCAATTAAAATACTGCACGATTTCATTGACGGCTTGCGTAACTTTTTTGGCCGTGGGCGGATTCGGCGTAGCGATGCGCACGCGCTTGGCGAGGAGCTTGCCCTTATGAACATCCACAGGGGCGCCTTTAATTCCCGAGCCGCCGATATCGATGCCGAGAGCTTGCATGAGCCTCCTTAAAACGATTTGAAAGTTTTTTATCGAGCCGCCGGAATATTGTTCAACCTGAGGCGACAATACAGACGAGGCGCACTCAAAATGATTTCCGGCAAGAGGGTTTGCAACGCGGGCCGCTTGAAAATTTCAGCTAGGTGGCGGAATGCCATCGCTTTGAAGTCAGCTAGCCCGAAGAGATAAAAGTCAGGTAAACAAGCAAAGATGACGCCTTGGTGGAGCAGCGACACAACATAAAAAAAACAGCGTTAGGTCTCAACACCGGCGCCTGAAAATTTTTTGTGAATGACAACTGCAGGGAAGCGATCGCGGCATAAATTTCATCCGATACGCAAATAGCTCCGAAACACGGGATGAACGTTGAACGCTTCGGCGCGGGTCAGATCGAAATCCGGATGCTGCGAGCTTTGCCAGGTTTTGTTTTGCGCCGCGCCTCGGAGAAAGCCGATGTCATAGAGAATTTGTGCGAGCCGGTCCGTGTGGGTCAAATTCTCCAACCACGGCGGGCGCTCCCGTTTGCGCGGGTCTGTGAGTGCGTCTTCCAACAGATGGTGGAGCTTGTCGGGTGAAAAGCGCGCCGGGCCGCCGTAAAAGCGTTGGAGAATTTCTTCTTTCAGCCCGGGAT
>JABWAN010000632.1 GCA_013361015.1 Candidatus Zhuqueibacterota bacterium
CAATGAAATTGACGCCCGTCAAAACAATGACGTTGTCCACCTCCACCCAAATTTGCGGGCGAACTTCCGGGCAACCTTCGGCAGTGGTGTGGGCATTGGAAACCGCCGGCTCTGTGGGACATTTGTCAATGCCATCGGGAACGCCGTCGCCGTCGCTGTCAGTGGCCAACGGATTGGAGACGTAAGAATTCACTTCGATGCCGTCGATCACGCCGTCATGGTCCGTATCAGCTTGCAATGGATTCGTGCCATGTTGAGCCATCTCCTCGCCATCGATCAAGCCATCCAAATCGCTATCTGCTTTGAGTGGATTTGTGTTGTGCACACTCACTTCCTTGCCATCTTCCAGACCGTCTTTGTCACTGTCTATTTCAGTAGGAAGGGTTCTATACTTACGAACTTCCTCCAGGTCCGAAAGCCCGTCGTTGTCGGTATCGACTCGCAAAGGATTCGTGTGAAAAGTAAAAATCTCGTCGCTATCGACCAAACCGTCTTTATCACTGTCTGGAGATTTGGGGTTTGTGCCGTATTCTTTTTCCATCTTATCCGGAAGCCCATCGCCGTCTTTATCTTTGCCACCCGCGGCAAAAACCACGTGCTGGGCAGATTGTTTCTGACCCAGTAAAACTTCTTCAGTTTGAAGGGCAAGCGCGGCAAAGGGGTAGGCAAGTATGATAAAAAACACCGATATCTTGTTTTTCATTTTTCACCTATGAATGGTCAGAGATGAAGTGGAGCTACTTAAAACTTCCGACCTCAAAAAAAGACAAACCTTATGCCAAAGAAATTTCACGAAGAAATAGCCACTTATGCAAGCGGAACGCCAAACAGAGTGTGGGCATTGACGCAAAACAAACCATCTTCCGTAGAGTTGGCATAAAATTCATACACCTTTTCATGTAATTCCACGTTGCAGTAACATCACGCAAAACTGATTCTGAACTGATGACGCATTTCCATGCTAAAAATGCACACGCAATTTTTGCAGGCGCCGAATTAGTGCCGGGCTCAAGCGAAACTGGAATGCGATAAAGATCGGGGAAAATTCTAAAGGGTGGCAGCGAATACAATCGGGCGAGTGATCTTGAGAAGCTGAACGGTGAGCAGTCGCGGGAGCAAAATAAGAAGAGCAAGCCTGGCGGATTTTCTGAGAAAAACGGTCCCGGCTTCGCACGCAAACGAAGCATGAATGTCGAGCGCCGCTTGAGCACCCTATTTCGTTTTGCGATAGGCAAGTGGCTCCCTTTTAGGTTTACAAAGCACATCGCCCCGGTGCTGGATGAAAGACGGCGTGAAGTATGTGCGAGGTGGAATCAAATCGAATTGCCAAGCTTTCGTCGACAGAATTAGGTAATCCAGTTCTTAACTCTTTCCAAAAATCTGAAGCACAAGATAGAAAAAAAGCTAATAATGTCAACCGCAAACTTGCCAATGCCACAACGCTTGCATGTTGGAACCTGAATCTGTACATTTGCGCCGTTGAAATAAGTTCAAGGAGGCAATGGCAGCTTATTATTTGTTTTCGGATGCGCATTTGGGAGCGCCGCATATTCCCAACGAACCGGAACGCAAAGAGAAAATTTTAGCTTTTCTCGAATACGTCAAGACGGCCGGCAAGGGATTATTCATCGTCGGCGATTTGTTCGATTCTTGGTTCGAGTATCGCCATGCGATTCCCAACCGGCATTTTGCGATCTTCGCAAAACTCTACGAACTTCGGCAGAACGGCGTGGAAATAGATTATCTGGCGGGCAATCATGAATGGCCCGGCGATTATCTGCGCCATGAAATTGGCGTACAAATTCATCACGAGGGCATCAGCCGGGAGTTGTGCGGGCACCAATGCTTCATCACACACGGTGACGGCACGGCGAAACCGGATGTTGGTTATCGCCTGCTTAAGCGCATCATCAAGCATCCGGTGAATATTTTTTTGTATCAACTGCTCTCGCCCGACTTGGGAATTCCACTGGCCAGTTTTATGTCACGCGCCAGCCGCAAAGCTCAGCAGCAAGAGGAAAAATGGCCCGAGGAGTATCGCGCTTATGCCGCGGCAAAACTTGCGGAGGGTTATGAGATCGTGCTCATGGGGCACACACATTACCCCAAATGCGAGCGCGTTGCGGGCAAGACTTTCATCAACCTCGGCGATTGGATGACACACTTCACGTATTGCAAAATAGATGCAGCGGGGCCGCGCTTGCTGGCATGGCCGGAGCGCGGAGATTGAGGGCGCAGACCGGCTCTTCGCAAATTTGTGTCGACAAAAACCTGTCGCCCGCGGAGCGCCTCAGTGTGCATTGCGAATTGTGATTCCAATAATTCAGGAATACAACATGAATCTATCCTCTCAGTTTAGTCCGCTCTCGAAAGCTTGGGCGGCATTTGGCGTCGTCCTGCTGCTGCTCGGAGGCGGAATCGGCATTTACGTTCTCATCCTAAGCCAGGACTTGCCGGATCCGGCACAGCTCGAGCGCTATCAACCCAAGCTCGTTTCGAAAGTCTATTCCGCGGACGGGAAGCTCATCAAAGAATTTTTCGAGGAGCGACGCTCGTACATTGCACTCGAGCAAGTTCCCGAATCGCTCGTGCAAGCATTGTTGGCAACGGAGGATCGCCGTTTCCATGAACATTGGGGGGTGAACTTGACGCGTTTGGCGCAGGCCGTGGTCATCGATCTTGCCTATATGGAAAAACGCCAGGGTGCGAGCACGATCACGCAGCAGCTCTCCCGCCTGCTCTACCTTTCCAGCGAGAAAACCCTGACGCGCAAGCTCAAAGAAATGCTCACGGCAATTCAAATCGAGCGTACTTACACAAAAAAAGAAATTCTCGAGATGTATTTGAACCACGTGTATCTCGGGCATGGTGCGCACGGTGTGCAGCTCGCCGCAGAGCGTTATTTTGGCAAACCCGTCAATCAACTCGACGTGCAGGAGGCCGCGACGCTCGTCGCTTTGGTGCAGCGCCCGGAAACCTTGTCGCCGATTCGTTACCCGCAAGCCTGTCTGGCGCGACGCAACCTCGTTCTCCGAAACATGTACACGTGCGGCGTGCTCTCCAAGGAAGATTTGGAGCGTTATTCCAGCACGGAATTGGGCGTGCAGAAAACATTGCCGAACGAATACTATGGCATTGCGCCTTATTTCACGGAGCACGTGCGGCAATTGCTGTGGGATAAATACGGCCGCGATATTCTCACGCAAGGATTGACGATTTACACCACGGTGGATACCCGCGCGCAATATCTCGCGGAGAAAGCCGTCACGGAACAGCTTCAAAAAATTCAGGTGCAATACAACAAGCGCCTGCTTGCGCGAAGAGAACACCTGCAAATCATTACCCAAGCCATGCTCGATTCGCTCGGCATGAACATGCGGCAAGTGCTCTTGGACTCCGCCGCCATACACGGCATACTCAGCAAGGAACGCCCGGTGCAGGCCGCACTCGTTTGCATCGAGCCGAAAACCGGATTCGTGCGCGCGCTGGTCGGCGGGCGCGACTTTGACGAAAACAAATACAACCGCGTCATTCAGGCCAAACGCCAACCCGGCTCGGCGTTCAAGCCGTTCGTTTACACCACGGTAATTGACAACGGCTTTCCGCCGACCTATGAAGTGCTTAATCAACCCGTCGTCGTCAAGCAAGTCGACGGCACGGAATGGCGGCCGCACAACTACGACAATTCCATCGGCGGGTTCGTCACTTTGCGCGAAGCTCTGACGCGTTCGTTGAATTTGCCGACTGTGCGTGTGGTGCAACAGATCACCAATCCCGGAACCGTGGTGAGCTACGCAAAGCGCATGGGCATTACGACCGATCTTCCCCCCTATGATGCGGTGGCGGCTTTGGGCGCGGGCGAGGTCATTCCCCTCGAAATCACTTCGGCCTTTTCCGCCTTCCCCAATCAAGGCGTATTGATGGCGCCGATTTTTATTACGCGAATTGAAGACAAAGATGGGAATGTTTTGGAAGAAACCCTGCCACACGGCAAAGAGGTGTTGAGCAAGGAGACGGCTTATATCATGACGCACATGATGCGTTCAGTGATGGACAACCCGCGTGGCACGGCTGCAGGGGCGCGCAGTCGCTACAACTTCTATCGTCCGGCGGGCGGAAAGACCGGCACCACGAACACCTATCGGGATGCGTGGTTCATCGGCTTCACTCCTCAATTTGCAACGGGAGTCTGGGCCGGCTTCGACCGCCAGGATATGAGCTTCGAGAGAGGCACGGGCGCCGTCATTGCGTTGCCGATTTGGGCGCCGTTCATGCGGGCCTATCAC